>USPB01000078.1 GCA_900556405.1 uncultured Actinomyces sp. | reverse complement strand
TGCAGATCCGAGGCGTCGACAAGGGGAGCGCCGTGCGCGACCTGCAGCGCTTCCTCGGCGTGGATCGCTCCCAGACCGCTGTCTTCGGCGACGCGGGCAACGACCTGTCCATGATGAGCGAGGGGGACCTGTCCTTCGCCATGGCCAACGCCTCCCAGGACGTCGTCGAGGCGGCGCGTTTCGTTGCCCCCTCAAACAACGAGGCCGGGGTCGCCCAGGTGCTGCGCGCCCTCCTGGTGTAACGCTCCGTTGCGCGGGTAGGAACTTACCGTTAATCTCAATTCTTGAAATACCCGTTGGACGGAGGACATCGTGAGCATGCCCGAATACGCACAATATGGAGGCAGACCGCCTCAGGCAGGCGTAGCGCAGCCGGGCGTAGCGCCGCAGGCGGGGATTCCGACGGGAGGACCCGCCTACCCGGGTATGCAGCAGATGCCTCCTCAGCCCGCCGTTTCCCCCAAGCAACAAGGCGGAAAAACAGCGAGCCGGGTATCCCTGATCTGTGGGATCCTCGGTCTGGTCATCGTCGGCGCAACAGCGTTCGCTATGTGGTACATGATCAACGATCTCACACCGAATTCAGACCCGAGCGGAGCGGACGTCATCGGGTTTTTCCCGCTCTTCGCGTTTGGGTTCATGGGCCCCGTGAATATGGCCGGATTCGTCGCTGGAGTTCTCGGCGTTGCATTCACTCCGAAAGCAAAGACAGTCGTCGGATGGCTGGGTACCCTCCTCAATGCGGCCCCCTACGTGGCGCTCTTTGGCAGCATGTTTATCCCCTAGCCGATGAGCGCGCGTGAGTAACGACGTGAGTAACGATCAGAGGAGCGGCACATGAGCGTACCGAACAACAACCCGCAGCGCAATGGCTATCCGGGAACACAAAGCCCGCAGGGGGCCGCGCCCTACCAGGGGAGCGTGCCTTACCCGGGTGGTATTCCTCAGCCCTACGACGGGGTGAGCACGGAGGCAGGCAAGAAGAAGATCCCGATTGCATTCTTCTTCGGGATCGCGACCTGGGTGGCGATTCTCCTGATCATCGGCGTGACGGCCTTGATGATAGCGAATTCGGCCGACGAGAGCGCCTCGGCGAGGGATGGGATCGCCATTATCCCGATGTTTGGGTCCTGGATCGTCGTGCTGCCCCTCACCATCTTTGGCCTGGCCACCGGCGCATCAGCGAAGAAACACCTGATGACGCGCAAGCAGCTCATCATGAACAGGATCGGTTTCTGGCTGAGCATCGCCCCGTTCGTCGTCTTCTTCCTGTTCTATGCCTGTATCGTGATCGCGAGTATCGTCGAAAGGGGTGTCTAGTCGATGGACCAGCATCAGCAGTACCCTCCTGCCTCGCCCGCGCAGCGTGCGCTTGTGGGGTGAGTGCGTTTTGCGTGGGGGGTTGTCTTGTCGTTAGTCTCAATTCTTGAAAGACTTTTCGGCAGGGGAGATGTGGGGGTTCTTCACAGTCTCGTTGCCGCATGTCGGTGCACTAGAGGAGGAATCTGATGAGCACGCCTTATCCTCAGCAGCCTGCGGGGCAGCCCGCAGTTCCCGCGCAGCCTGTGCAGGCCGTGCCGCCGGTGCCGCAAGGTTATCCGGCGGCACCCCAGGGATATGCGCCGGGCTATGCGCCCGTGCCCCAGGGGCCTGTGGTTAAGAAGGTGAACTGGGCGTCGATCATCCTGGGTATTGTCGGGTGGGTCCTTGTTGGTCTGACGGTATTGGGTACGTGGCTGGCCATTCGTGCTATCCCGTCCGGTGCTGACCCGAGCGGTGCTGACATCGTCGGCTTTATACCTCTCCTCGGCTTGCCATTCTTTGGCTCGGTGAACCTCGCTGGCGGCGTTATTGGGATTGTGGGGGCCGTCGGGAAGCCGAAGACGCGCAAGCTCAACTGGCTGGGAATCCTCCTCAATGCGAGCCCGTACGTCGTTTTTCTCGCCCTTATGATGGCGGCAATGTATTTCCACTAGGCCGCCTAGCTGTGGGTCGTCCCACGCATCGATGATGATTGATGGCGCGTGCCCAACGATGGCATGCCCGAAAGGGCGTACGGCTGGGCGAGCGTACAATATCGCCGCGATGGCCAACTCATGAAGGAGAAGCTGTGACAACACCAGATCCTCACGTCCCGAATATGAACACCTTTCCGGGTGGGCAGAGTCAGGGCGGGCAGCCCGCGTCGCAGCCGTATGTGCCCGCACGGCCCGTGCAGCCCGTAGCTCCCGCGCAGTCTGTGCAGCAGACGCCGCAGGGGTATTCGGCAGTGCCCCAGGAGGGAGCACCCGGGCAGCCCGCATACCGGGGGGTGCCTCAGCCTGTGGCGCTATATTCGCTGGCGCCCCAGCGCCAGGTCCCGGAAAAGATCAGTAGGCTGTCCTTCATTTGTGCGATCATCGGATTGGTGGTCCTGGTTCCGTCGCTCCTGTACTGCGCCTATATCGTTGACAGTGCTGTGCACAGTGACCATCCCGAAGGCGGTGGCTTTGTATGGATCATCCCGTTCGCCGTGTATATGGGCGTTCTTCTGCCCATTAATCTTATCGGTCTGATTAGTGGCTCCCAGAAGGTGGGGCCCTCGGTTTCGGGCCGACAGCGGATGTGGAGCCTGCTCGGTATCGGCCTGAATATTCTTCCCTGGGTGATCGCTATTGGTCTCCTTGTCTGGATGTGAATGCCTAGTTTCCCTGTACTGTGGGGGTCGCACGGGTCTTCGGATGACCGTTGCATGCAAATAACGTAAATGAGACCGAGGAAGTCAATGAGTATGCCGTATCCACAGCAGCCTGCGGAGCAGCCCGCAGTTCCCGCGCAGCCTGTGCAGCAGGCGCCGCAGGGGGTTCCCCAGGTGGGAATGCCCGCGCAGCATGCATATCAGGGGGGTGCGCCGGGCTATGTGCCCGTGCCCCAGGGGCCTGTCGTTCAGAGGGTGAACTGGGCGTCGATCACCCTGGGTATTGTCGGGTGGGTTCTCATCGGTCTGACGGTACTCGTCATGTGGCTGGCTATCGAATCCAGTGCGTCCGATCCTGACCCGACTGGCAAGGAAGTGTATGGTTTCTTGCCCCTCTTCGCCCTGATGTTTATTGGCCCGGCGAATCTCGCTGGTGGGATTATCGGTATCGTGGGGGCCGTCGGGAAGCCGAAGACGCGCAAGCTCAACTGGCTGGGAATCCTGCTCAACGCGAGCCCGTACGTCGTTTTCGCAATCCTCATGATCGTTGTGATTGTTGTCGCGGCGGGGACTCCCACGCATCGATGATGATTGTTGGCGCACGCCCAACGATGGCATCTCTGTAAGGGTGTGCGAATGAGCGAACCTGCTGATAGTGTCGCGACGATCAACTGATGAAGGAGCGACTATGACAACACCGGATTCGCACATCCCGAACTCGAACGCCTATCCGGGCGGAGGGAATTGGGGTGTGCAGTCGTATGTGCCCGCGCCGCAGGGGGTTCCCCAGGCGGGAGTGCCCGCGCAGCCCATATATCAGGGGGTGCCGACGGGCTATCCGAATCCGGGGGCCCGGCCGCCGCGTCGGTCGGGAATGAAGATCAGCGGCATCATCTTCTTGGTCTTTGCGGCCATTACCCTGGTCTTGTCGGTCGCTGTCTGTGTGGGGATCGAGTTTATTCCCGGCGACCACGGGGACAGTGGAGATGGACTCGCCTGGCTCGGTGTCATGGTCCTCCTCTATGTGGTGCCTTTTGCGGTGATGCTGGCGGTCTGTGGCCTCATGTTGTTCTTCGCTGGACGACAGAAAACGCGGTGACCGGCGAGCGCAGGGTGGCCCAGGTGTCGCACGCTCTCCTCGGGCAGCACTCCTTGCGTGCAACCTACCTCTCCGATAATCTCAATTCTTGAAATACTTTTTGGGGAGACGACGTCGGCTCCCCGCGATGATGAAGGGAACGCGTTATGTCGAATGGACAGCGACCTGTCGCTCCGCCACAGGCTGCGGGTACGTACCCTCAGCCCGGCTATCCGCAGGGTGTCCCGGTGCGCCCGCCCAATCCCTCGGCCCTCGCGCGCAAGGCGCTCGCGTGGGGAGTCGCCGCATGGGTCGCCTCGGTCCTCACCATCGTGGGCGCTGCTGCCCTCGAGCACACCGCTCGCGCGATGCGTGATGCCAGTGGGCTCGGGTGGATCGGCTTCGTCGCCCCAATGGTGATCCTCCCCCTTCTCATCGTCCCGACCGTCACGGGTTCCAATGCTGGGCTGAAGGGCATGGCCTACGCGTCGACCCCGCGGGAATTCACAATGAGCAAGCTCGGTAAGCGTCTGAGTGAGACTCACTGGATCCTGCTGGCGCTCGCCTTCGGGGTCGAGTGTATTCGGGAGATGGCCAACTAGTACATGCGTTTTCACAGGTAGTGTGTGACCGAGAAACAGGCGATGACGGGGCGGGTGAAGCTCGCTGACGCCTGTCACTGATGGAAGGACAGACCGTGACAACACCGAACCCGTACGTTTCCGAGCCGAACGCCTCGCCCATGATGCCCCCGCAGCAGCCGTCCTCCCAGCTACAGGGCGGCGTAGCTCCTCAGGGGACACCTCAGCAAGGCATGCAACAGTACTGGGCGGCTCAACCCGTTGCGCAGGGCTACCCGCAGACCGGGTATGCGGGCTATGGCTACGGGCCCGTCGCCCCCGTGAAACCTCGCAAGTCGTTCAAGCTGGCGGGTGCTTTGTGTGCGGTAGGCATGCTGCTTGCGCTCTCACCCTTCATTGCGTGGACCGTCATTGACCTCATTCCGGGCAATCACGGAGACGGCGGAGATGGCATGTACTGGCTTGCAGTCGGAATGATGTTCTACATTCTGCCGATCGGCCTCATCCTGATCATCGCCGCCATCATCACCGCCATCATCGTTGCCGTCACGAACTCTTCCGCGAAGGGTTGATCCCCTGATCACGAGACCCCGCGCCGGCCTCGTCAATGATGCTGGCGCGGGGTTTGTCATGCCTTATTTGGCGTGGTAGCGGGGGCTGGTGCCCAGGTGGATTGGCACGCCGACGTCAGTGTCGCGGATGACACTTTCGTCGAGGCCGCGGTAGGTGTACGAGTCGTCGAAGGCGAGCTCTGTTGGTGGGACGACGCCATCAGCGTACTCTTGAACTTCTTCGGCAGTGGGGCTGGATCCGCCACCTTTATCCGCGATCGGGTTTTCGTCGGGGTATTGGGATGGGTCCGTATTGACCAGGGCGCCTGGATCGACACGACCGAATCCGGTGTATATGTTCCACCCGTCTTGATCAGTGCGGGCTGTGTGCGTGAGCAGTTGGAGGAGTTGATTGCCGGTGGCGTTGGGCCACTTCTGCTTGGCCAGTGTAATGAAACCAGCGGTAAGAGGAGCTGAAATTGATGTGCCGGAGGTCTGTCCGATTTGATTGTCTGCATAGTTTCGGACGGCAACGGGACCGCCGAACGCAGTCGTAGTGACGCCTTGACCCCACGAGGAATAGTCTGCCAGCTTTCCGTTAAGATCAATGGCGCTAACGCCAACGACTCCTGAGAAGCGGGAGAGGTGCGTAGTATTTTGATCTCTCCGTTCGTTGCCCATCGAAGAGACAATGACGACGTTTTCGTGCATCGAACGTGCAATTGCCCATTTGAGTGCGCGACTTTCGTCCGGAACCGCCTGAGCGACAGAAATTACCGAGGCGCCATCGTTCATCGCATGATTGAGAAGCGAAGCGATTGAGTGCTTTGACGAGCGAGAGTCTCCATAGCAATCAGAGCCTGCACTGTCACCTTCACTGGCGGACAAGCTTCGGTAGGTCAAGATTGAAGCGTCTGGGGCGACTCCGTATTGGCTCGACCCCAGAAGAGAAGCGACAAGTGTTCCGTGAGTTTTACTCTCGTTGCTCGAGGTGACGGTGCATGGTGTTTTGTCGATGATGGTGGTGCCTGCGAGTTCGGGCGCGCTGGTGTCGACCTCGCCATCAATGAGCGCGATGGTGACGCCCTTGCCGGTGTAGCCTTTCGCCCGCGCCTGATCGAGCTTGTAGTAAGCGAAGTAGGGCTGGTCGGCTGCCGTGATGGGGTCGGCGGCATGGGCGGGAGCGGCAGGCAGCGCGGTGGCCCCGGCCGCCAGGGCCAGGATCATCGCACACGCGCCCACGAGGCGCAGCCTGCGACGGCGGT
Organism: uncultured Actinomyces sp.; assembly: GCA_900556405.1. GTDB lineage: Bacteria > Actinomycetota > Actinomycetes > Actinomycetales > Actinomycetaceae > Pauljensenia. Next base: position 2,812 of record USPB01000078.1, on the reverse strand, counting down.
CAGAAACGTGGTTCGTGGTCACCATTGGCGGGGATCCCATCCGTCGTCCTTGTGGGAGGCAGGCTTCAGGTCCTTGTCCGAGCCATAGGTCTGCGACATCGGATTGACGTAGCCGGGAGGCAGACCGTCTTCGTCATCGTCTTCGAACTTGAAGGCCGTGTACTTGTGTCGACGCCCCTTCTTGTCGTCCTTGCCGCCGCCGGCACCCGCGCCGGCACCCGCGCCCATGAAGCCGCCCATACCCGGCCTGCCGAAAGCGCCCGTACCGCTAGCAGTGCTGCCGCTGCTCGTCTTTCCAGCGGCTTCAGCCGATCCATCGATGCCCTTGGTGCCCGTGAGGCCGGTCGTACCACCCGATGCGCTTGCACTGCCAGCCAGGCCGTTGGAGCCAAAGCGGCCTCCGGAAGCTGAACCCCCGCGTAGCCCGCCGAGGCCGCCGGCACCTGCGCCACCGCGACCGGATGCGCCGATGCCGCCTGCGCCACCGCGACCGGATGCACTGATGCCGCCAATACCTGAACGGCCCGCGGAACCAAGTCCACCTGCGCCACCGCGACCCAGTGAGCTGCTCGCTCCCGCACCCAGACGAGATGCGCCGCGCGCACCGAGGGCGGCGGCGCCGAGGGCACCCGCACCGAGAACACCAGCGCCGAGGGCACCCGCACCCGCATGGCTCGTACGCCCGGAGGCGTCGAAGTGGGTGGAGGGTCCCCCGTTAATGTTCCACAGAGGATGGTAGCGATCACTTGGAGGAGCGGGGGTGTATCCGCCGACGGTGCCGTTGGCGTAGCGCTCCCCGCCGATGCGCGTGTGCAGCAGGTCGATGCCCATCAGGTCCTCGGGATCGGTGATGGGCTTGCTCCGGCTGCCCGGCTCGCCCTCGCTGTTGAAGCGGTCTGGAATGCGCCCGGACTGGAGCTTACGCAGTTTCTCGGCGTCCGCGTCCTGCGAGGTCGGGTTGTCAAAGCCATTCGGGTAGAGTCCTGAATTGGGGCCGCGCCCGTCCGATCGACCGTAGTCGGTGTCCCTGTTGCCCGGATACACGCCGGGATCATGCAGTGAGACCCCTTTGTAGCCCTGTTCGAGCTGGTCCGCGACACTGGGGGTCGACGGACCTTGTGGAATCGTCACCTGACTATCTCGAGTACCTGCTTCTGCAAGGTGTTGCTGGGCTTGGTTGATGAAGCTCGCGTGCGCAGCTAAAGCATCCATCGAATGGTTCAGACGTTCGAGGATTGCTGTTGAGCTGACTTCCCGCTCATTGTTGGCCTGGGCTGCGATCGCGTCGTAGACGGCCGCGCCGGTCGAGGCGACAGCGTTGAATGCTTTGCCGACGAGGCCGTACTGCTCCATGACGGGGATCGTCACCTCGGCCACGTCGCGCAGTTTATCCAGCCTGGCGTCAACGAGGACAGGAGAAAGCATCTCCGCCTCCTCACGTGCCTGCTGCATGACGCGGCGCATCTCAACCTCAACCTGTGTTGTAGCCAAATAGCTAGAGCGCCACTGTTCAAGACGACGCTCAGCGCGTTCAAGCCAGTTGTCGATGGCGTCGCCAGTTTGCCCCTGGAAACCCTGGTGCTCACGGAAATGCCGAATGTACTCTTCCGCCTCGCGCATGGCTTCCAGGGTGGAGCGGTGCTTGCTGTCATAGTCGGCCAGGGCCTCGTTCGCCTTCGCGTCCTCCACGAAACGCATGAGGCGCTGGTACATGGGGCTGTGAACCACGGCAGTATCCTTTCCTAGTATCAGAAGTCGGAGTTGGGATCTGCGTTGGAGTCTTCCTCGCCCTGTGACCCTGAATATGAAGCACCTGTTGAAACAGATGAACCTGGGCCGTTGCTTGATCCGGTACTTGAGGAGGATCCTGACCCGGATACGCCAGCGGTCGCTGCGGCGACGGCTGGATCTTGCGTCAGGGCAGTACTGGCTTGCGAGAAATAGCCAGCATTTTCCCCTTCCATTCGAAGGAACTCTGCCTCAGATTCGTCAACCTTACCCCCAAAATCGAGAACGATAGTGCTTTCGGTGGCGTAACCTTCTCCGACTGCCTGGTATGCGGCTCGAAGTGCGCGACGCGCAGCGTCGACGCCGGCCTCCTCGCCCCACACAGATTCAACCTGTGCGTCGGCGAATGTGTTGATGCCATCGGCAGCAGTCTTGAGGGACTCTGCACCCTTTTGCGCATCCTGACGTGTCAGATCATGCTTATTGGAGTCGAAGCCCACGTCGCTCACGAAAACCTCCAGGCGAAATGAGCGCAGGCGCGGCCTGCGGATGGCGATGAGATGATGCTCATCATATGACCATCCGGAAAAGGTCGCAAAATGCGGGGTAGTCGTGGGTGAGCGATAACGAAAGAAATCAGTCGTCGCAAGTGATAACGCTGGCGAGGGGCGACAAATGATTGGGGGCCGCGACGCAGCGCGTCGCGGCCCCCGAAGCAAAAACCTGTCAGAAGGTCAGGCTCACTCGCCCGCCTCGAAGGTGGCCTTCTCGGCCTCGGTGTCCGGCACGAAGGAATCCGTGTCCAGATCCGCCCAGTACTCCTCGGCCCACGGGTCCTCGATCGGCTGCGAGCGCTTCCACAGGATGTAGCCCGCACCGGCGACGGCGCCCACCAGGGCCGTCAGGCCGAAGGCGCGCAGCACGCGGCACTTGCGGCGCTTAGGCGTGGGCGTCGCAAGGGCGACGGCCGAGGCCTCGGATGCGCGGCGAGCGCGATCCGACAGCGACCCGCGAGCCTGCAGGGCGGCGCCCGCCTGGTTGACGGCGAGGGAAGCGCGCGGCAGGTAGTCGTCCACGAGGTGCT
>USPB01000077.1 GCA_900556405.1 uncultured Actinomyces sp. | reverse complement strand
CCTCGCGCGCGATCCGTTACGCGAAGGACCTCGGTGTCGTCAGCATCGCCGCCGAAGGCAACGACAACGACGACCACGACAACCCGACGATCGACAAGGCTTCGCCCAACGACGTTGAGGGTGCCGCCGCAGAGCGCAACGTCGAGGGCGGCATCGACGTCCCCGCGATGCTCAACGACTCCGTCGTGTCCGTGTCCGCCCTGGCCCTGCCCACCGGCACGGACCCAGCGACGGCTAAGCTCGAACGCTCCGGCTTCTCCAACTACGGTAAGAACTCCGTCGACGTGGCAGCCCCCGGCTCGCGCATCTGGTCGACGGTGCCCACCTGGAAGAAGAACCCGCCCTTCGGTTACCTGTCCGGCACCTCGATGGCCTCCCCGCACGCAGCCGGGGTGGCCGCGCTGATCAAGCAGATCCACCCGGACTACACCCCCGATCAGACGATCGACCTGCTCAAGAAGCAGGCCGGCTACACCTACGACCGCCTCGCCGAGCCGACGGACGGCAAGGAATACCGCGGCGCTGGCCTCGTCAACGCCCTGGCTGCCGTCCTCAAGGACCAGCCGCAGCCGGTCCTCGGCCCCGTTGAATACTCCCGCGACGGCGCCACCGACTGGCGTCCGCTGGCCGACGCCAACCTGTCGGGTACCTTCTACGTGCGCGCCACGGTTGGCGGCCCCGTCACCAACGCCTCCCTGAAGGTCGCTGACAAGGAAGCGGTGAGCGCCACCGGAACCGGTGCCTTCGAGAACAACGAGGTCACGCTCGTGGCCGGACCCTACGCGGCCGCGGACCTGATGACCGACGCCCCCCACGTCGAGGTGACCGTCAGCGCTGAGGGCCGCAACAAGGACGCGCGCGCCGACGACGATGTGAAGGACACCATCTACTTCCACGTGGATGAGTCCGTGCACGAGGACGGTGCCTGGGTCAACAGCGATGGCGGCTGGAAGTACTGCTACGGCAACGGCTCCTGCGTCCGCAACAAGTCCATCGTGATCGGCGGGGAGACCTACTACTTCAACGACGACTCCGTGATGGCGACCGGCTGGGTCAGCTTCGACTCGGCGTGGCACTGGATGAACTCCTCCGGCCGCATGGCCAAGGGCTGGACCAAGGTCGGCGGTGCCTGGTACTACCTCGATCCCGCCACCGGCGCGATGGCCACCGGCTGGGCCAACGTCGACGGCACCTGGTACTACCTGAACGCCTCGGGCGCGATGGCCACCGGCTGGGTCCAGGTCAACGGTTCCTGGTACTACCTGAACGGCAACGGCTCCATGGCCACCGGCTGGACAGCCGTCAACGGCAAGTGGTACTACCTGACCGGCAACGGTGCGATGGCGATCGGCTGGGTCAACGACGGCGGCACCTGGTACTACCTTGACGCCTCGGGCAAGATGGTGACCGGCTGGGTCTCCATCGACGGCACGCGCTACCACTTCGCGCCCTCCGGCGCGTGGCTCGGCTGAGCCAAAAGGGGACGAGGCCGGGGCTGGGACGCTCCGGCCTCAAACCCCGCGTTGAGCGCGCCGACGCCGATCGTGCCTGACGCGATGCTCAACTGAAGACAAACAGGGGCGGGTCCGAACACTAGGTTCGGACCCGCCCCGTTGTTCCCTCACGCGTCCCGGGAGGGATCCGGGCGCGCCCCCACTGGTGCCCAGGGGCGCGCTGGGCTCTCAGCCCAGTGAGTCGAAGAGGACCTGCAGGCCCTCGCCCATGGTCGGGTGAGCGATCGGCAGGAAGCGCAGCTGCTCGTAGGTCAGGCCGCCGGCCATGGCGACGTGCACGGCCGTGATGACCTCGGAGACGTTCGGACCGATCAGCGTGGCGCCCAGGATCTGGTGCGTGTTCGCATCCACAATGGCCTTCCAGAAGCCCTCGCCCGCGTAGCGCATCGTCTTGGCGCGCGGAATCGCGGCCGTGGGAATCTTCGCGATACGCACGTCGAGGCCGGCCTCGCGGGCCTCGCCCTCGGACAGGCCGATGCGGGCCAGCTCGGGGGTGGCGAACACGGCGTAGGGGATCGTACGGCCCTTTGTGGTGGTCGTCGGATCATCCAGGGACGCGCCGGTCAGCTGCGCGCGGATGATGCGGAAGTCCGACCAGGACGCGTGCGTGAACATGGGGGTGCCCGCGCAGTCACCGGCCGCCCACACGCCCTGCGCCGAGGTGCGCAGGTGCTCGTCTACCGCGATGAAACCGCGATCGGTGAGCTCAACCCCGGCCTCGTCCAGGCCGATGCCGTCCGTGTTGGGCACGCGACCCACGGCCACCAGGACCGCCTCGGCGGACACCGTCGAGCCGTCGGAAAGCGTCAGGGTCGTCGTGTTGCCCTCGCGGGAGGCGGACTCGGCGCGGCCCGGCACGATGCGCACGCCGGCGGACGTGAGGCCGGCCTCGACGACGCGGGCGGCGTCCTCGTCCTCGCGCGGCAGCACGTGATCACCCGACGAGATGAGCGTGACGTCCACGCCGAAGGTCGCCATCATCGACGCGAACTCCACGCCGATGTAGCTGGCACCGATGATCGCCAGCGAGGAGGGCAGCTCCTCAAGGCGCAGAATCTCCTCGTTCGTCCAGGCGCCGGACTCCCACAGGCCCGGGATCGCGGGGCGCGCCGGGCGCGTGCCCAGGTTGATGAGGACGCGCTCGCCGCGAATCGTGCGCTCGCCACCGTCCTCCAGCGCGATGGTCACCGTGCGCTCGCCCGTGAAACGAGCCTCGCCACGGATGAAGTCCAGACCGGGGGCCGCGAACATCTTCTCGTGCGCGCCGACCATCGCACCGACGATGCCCTCCTTGTGGGCGCGAAGCTTGGCCAGGTCCACGCGCGCCCCCTCGGTGCCGACGATGCCGAACGCCTCGTCCGTGCGGGCATCGCTCAGGCGACGAGCCGAGTTGACCAGCGACTTCGTCGGGATGCACGCGACGTTAATGCAGGTGCCGCCGACGAAACGGCGCTCCACCATGGCGACCTTCCAGCCCGCCTTCGCGCGCTCCATCGCGAGGGACTTTCCGGCCTTGCCGCCGCCGACAACCAGCAGGTCGACGGTCTCGATTGCGTTCGTGGACATGTTTCTCCTTGGGTAGTTCAGGGTTACCTATCTCAACGCACCGCGCGGGGTTCTATTCCGGCAGGTGGGCAATCGAAAGGTGCGTATTATCACGCTGAAACAGCAAACTGACTCTCGTTTGGCGGGTGTAATGAAGCGAAGGGCCACATAGTGATCGTGCCGTTCGTTCAAACCCCCGTCGGCATGCTTAGATAGGGGGCATGAGGGCTCTAGAAATTGGTGATTTCAAAGAGGATGTGGGGGCCGCGCTCGCGCGCGCCTCATCCGGTGAAGTCGTCACGCTCACAGAGGAAGGCCAGCCCGTCGCCGAGCTGGGCCCCGTGCGCATGTCGACCTACGCGCAGCTGCGCGAACTTGGCCTCGAACGTCCCGCCATGGCGGACCTTGACGCCTACCAGATGCCGTCCAAGAACCTGCCCGACGGGCGGGGAGTCGTCGGCAAACTCGACGAGTAGACGCCCGGCGCGGGGGTGCGAGCGCGCTACCCCCGGCGCTTGGCGCGGTTCGTGGGCTCCGCGTGCAGCGGGTCCTCGGGCCACGGGTGCTTCGGGTAGCGCCCGCGTAGTTGCGCGCGCACGTCCCGATACGGCCCCGCCCAAAACGACGTCAGGTCAGAGGTGACCGCCGCGGGACGCCCCGCCGGATCCGTCAGATGCAGCACCAGAGGCACGCGCCCGTCCACCAGTCGGGGCGTGTCCGTCCACCCGAACGCCTGCTGGACGCGCAGCGTGAGCACAGGGTGCGCGCCGCTCCAATCGATCGGTCGGGTGCCACCCGACGGGATCGGCATCTTCTCCGGCGCCAGCTCATCGAGGCGCGCAGCATCCGGCCACGGCAGCATCGAACGCAGTGCGTCAAGCATCGACACCTTGGACAGGGAACCGCCGTTTGCGAGGCGCTTCGCCCAGGGGAGGAGCCACCGATCCGCGGTGCGTGCGAGGGCCTCATCCGACACGTCGGGCCAGGGATCGCCGAGCACCTCGTGGAGGACGCGCATGCGTTCGCGCAGGGACGAGGCCTCCTTCCCCCAGCCCAGATCGCCCAGACCGTGGGCGGCCAGGTGCTCGGCCACCAGCGCGGTCGCCTCCTCCTCGCTCAGGGACGAGGCCGGGGCGGCCTTCAAGGGAATCGCCCCCAGGGTGCGCGTCCGTGTGGCTGTGAGAGTGCCCTTATCGATCGACGCCTGTGTGCGGGTTTCCAGCAGTGCCGCACCGGCCGCCAGGGCGTCCTCCTCCGACAGCGGCACCGCCGCGAGAATGCGCGCGTGGCGCGAGGCCGGAGCGCGGTCAATCGACGCGACGGCCAGCCACTCCTGCCCCTCCAGAGGAGAGCCCTGCGGCAGCTCGGCACCCACGCCACCCGCCAAGATGTAAGCCATCGACCCCGGGCGGCGACGCGCAATCCACTCCGGATACGCCAGCGCGCACGTCAGCGCCAACTCATCCTCGCGGGTACGCCCCTGCGCATCCTGGCGCGCAGGTGTCGGGGCAAGCGCGTTCGTCGCTGAAGAATTCGGAAGGCGCTTCGCCAGGCGCTCCAAGCGCGCCTGCGTCTCCTTCACCCGAGCCGCCTGAGCGTGCGCACCTGAAGCGCCGCTGGCGCCACCGCGACCCAGCCGACGCTCCCACGCACCCAGGTCAGCCCCCGGCACGCGCACGTCCTCCGACAGGAGGGCCACGAAACGCGCCGCCTTCGACGCCCCCAGGAACGCGCTTGACGCCAGGAGGGCCCTGCCCAAGGGCGGGTCCAACGGCAGCGACGCCAGCGTGCGGCCCAGAGCGGTGGCGGTGCCGGCCTCGTCGATGGCACCGAGGGAGGACAGGCGCTGCCCAGCGGCCTCCCATGTGCCCGCGGGTGGAGCGTCGAGCAGGGCCAGTTCCTCCACCGGGGTGCCCCACGCGGCGACCTGGAGGCGCGCGTCCGTCAGGTCCTGCGTGGCGATGCCGGGCGCGGACTGCGCGGGCCTGCGCGCCACGTCCACCGCATCCATGACGCGCACGGCGACGCCGGGGCCGGTGCGCGCGGCGCGTCCCGCGCGCTGCTCGAGGCGCGCGAGGGCAGCAGGGACCGTGACGAGCGAAGAGAGGCCGCGACCCGCGTCAAAGCGCGGCTCGCGCGCGAGCCCCGCGTCCACGACGACGGACACGCCCGGGACCGTCAGAGAGGACTCCGCGATCGACGTGGAGAGGATGACGCGGCGGCCGGAAGCGGGGGAGAGGGCACGGTCCTGCTCGGCGGCGCTGAGCTGTCCATGCAGTGTCAGGACCGGGACGTCGCCGAGGTGCAGGTTGCTGCGCACGGTCTCGATCTCGCCCACGCCCGGCAAGAACACCAGAACCGAGCCCTCGGTGGCGGCGACCGTCTCCTCGACCGTGCGCGCCACGTGCGCCAGGTACTCGCGGCGTACGCCCACCCGCTCGTTCCCGATAGCGCCCACGGCCTTGACGCCGCGCGGCGGGGGAGCGTAGCGCAGCTCCAGCGGAAAAATATCCCCCGGAATATCAACGAGCGCGGGCTCCTCGCCCGTCGAGGATCGCAGGAAATCAACCGTGCGCGAGGCCTCGAGCGTGGCCGACGTGAGGGCCACGAATAGGTCGTCGCGCAGCGCCGAGCGGGCGTCTAGCGCGAACGCCAGCGCCAGGTCCGTATCCAGGTCGCGCTCGTGGAACTCATCCACGATCAGCGCCGACACCCCGGGCAGCTCCGGATCGCGCTGCAGGCGGCGCAGCGCCACGCCCGGCGTCACCATCTCCACGCGCGTGCGCTCGCTGACGCGCGAATCCCCGCGCACCGAATAGCCGACCTGCCCGCCGACCTCCTCGCCGAGCAGACGCGCGATCCGGCGGGCCGCCGCCCGCGCGGCCACCCTGCGCGGCTGGGTGACGAGCACCCGGCCCGCCGACGCATCGTGGCGCGCCAAGGCCACCGCCACCGCGGGCGGCAACAGCGTCGTCTTACCCGTGCCCGGAGGTGCCGTGATGACAGCGCAGCCACCCGGCCGCGTCGCCGCCGCAATGTCGCCCAGGGCGCGCGTGACCGGCAGCTGTGGCGGGTGCGAAACGAGTTCTTCGAGGGTGGGCATGGATTCATTGTGCGTGTTCATGGGGCGCGCACGCATCCGGGGAAGAATCGTCTCTCTGTGCCGATGCGTCCGGGGTCACTGCGTGAGAGGGCACCGTGAAGCCTGCAGAGGGGCGCTCCAGCGTAGAATAGAATCAGTATGACTACGGAGAACACAGCGCCGGCGCTCGCGGCGGCCACCCTCGCACACACCACGGGGCGCGTCACCATCCCCGCAGACATGGACCCGATCGTGGTCCTCGGCGTCGCAGACCAGGTTCTGCGCGCCCTCGAACGCGGTTTCCCGCACGTCCGCTTCCTCGTGACCGGGCGCGAAATCTCCCTGGCAGGCACCCAGGCCGACATCGACGTGGCCGCGGGCCTCCTCGAAGAACTCATCGGCATGGCCCGGCGCGGAACCGCACTGGATGCGGCCGCCGTCGAGCAGGCCATCGGGTTGCTCGGACGCCTGACCTCGGGCGAGGCTCCCACGGAGGAAATCCTCTCCGCGCGCGGGCGCTCGATCCGTCCCAAGACCCCCGGCCAGAAGGCGTACACGGACGCCATCGACCGCGCGACCGTCGTCTTCGGCATCGGCCCCGCGGGCACGGGCAAGACCTACCTGGCGATGGCCCAGGCCGTTCGCCGCCTCCTCTCCGGCGAGGTGCGCCGCATCGTACTGACCCGCCCGGCCGTCGAGGCGGGGGAGAACCTCGGCTTCCTGCCCGGCTCCCTCACCGACAAGATCGACCCCTACCTGCGCCCCCTCTACGATGCCCTGGGCGACATGCTCGACCCCGAGGCCCTGCCCAAGCTCATGGCCGCCGGAACCATTGAGGTCGCGCCCCTGGCCTATATGCGTGGACGTACCCTCAACGACTCCTTCATCATCTTGGACGAGGCCCAAAACACTACGGTCGGACAGATGAAGATGTTCCTCACGCGCCTCGGCTTCGGCTCCAAGGTCGTCGTCACGGGCGACGCCTCGCAGGTCGACCTGCCGGGCAGCCAGACCTCGGGCCTGTCTGTCGTCGAAAGCATCCTCGGCGACATCGACGACATCGAGTTCTGCCACCTGACCAGCGCCGACGTCGTGCGCCACGAGCTGGTCGGCGCAATCATCGATGCCTACCAGCGCTTCGACGACCGAAATGCCGCGCGTCGCGCACGCACGCGCAGCCACAACACCGCACGCAGGGAGTACACGTCATGACCGAGGTCATCAACGAGACCGACTACGAGATCAACGAAGCCGAGTTTTCCGCGCTGGCCGACTACGTGCTCGACCAGATGCACGTCAGCTCCGACGCGGAAGTCAACATCATCTTCATCGAGCCCGAGCCGATGGAGGACCTGCACGTGCGTTGGCTGGACCTGCCCGGCCCGACTGACGTCATGAGCTTCCCCATGGACGAACTGCGCCCCGGCACGGCGGATCGCCCCACGCCTCCCGGTATGCTCGGCGACATCTGCATCTGCCCCAAGGTCGCCGCCCGCCAGGCTGCTGAATCCGGCCACAGCGCCGCCGAGGAGATGCTGCTCCTGGCCACGCACGGCATGCTGCACCTCCTGGGATACGATCACGCGACCGACGCGGAGCGCGAGGTAATGTTCGCGCTCCAGCGCAAGCTCCTGCTGACCTTCCTGGCCACCCGATGATCCTTCCCCTTGAAGCGTCCCCGGCCTCGTCACCGCTGGACGTGCCCTCCGTCGCGCTTCTGATCCTCGCCGTCATCGCCCTGGCCTCGGCGTCCTTCGCGCAGAGCGTCGAGCAGGCCATTCAACGCCTGACCCTGGCCGGCGTCGAGGACCTCATCGAGGAAGAGCGCAGGCACGCGCGCGTCCTCTACGGGCTCGTGGATCGCCGTCGGCGCACCCTGCTGTCGCTGCGTGCTTTCCGTACGTTCTGGCAGGTCGTCTACGCGGTCATGGGCACGATCGTCCTGGTCGGCACGCACCTGCCGTGGTGGGCCGTCGCCCTCATCGCCGTCAGCGTGATCGCAGCCATCCAGCTGGTCTTCGTCTCCTTCCTGCCCGCTCAGTGGGGTGCGCGCAACCCCGAAGGCATCGCCCTCGTTGGTACCAGGCTGGCTGACCGTCTCGCGCGCCTGAGTCACCTCGCGGACCCGCTGCTGACCCGCGTGCGCTCCTCTCGTCCCGCGCCAGAACCCACCGAGGCCCAGGCGCGCGCCGAGCTCATCTCCGACCTGCGCGAGATCGTCGACGAGGTCGGCGAACCCGAGAGCTTTGAGGAAGAGGACCGCGACATGGTCCGCTCCGTCCTCGACCTGGGGCACACGCTCGTGCGCGAGGTCATGGTGCCGCGCACCGACATGGTGACCATCGACGCCGACACGCCCGCCCCCTCCGCCCTGCGCCTTTTCGTGCGCTCCGGATTCTCGCGCGTGCCCGTCGTCGGCGACGACGTGGACGATATCCGCGGCATCCTGTTCTTCAAGGACCTCGTCTCGCGCTGGGAGGCCACGGGCGGACAGCTGGACATGCGCGCCGAGCAGATGATGCGCCCCGCCGAATACGCCGTCGAAATGAAGCCTGCGGACGACATGCTGCGCCAGATGCAGGCCGAGCGCTTCCACATGGCGATCGTCATCGATGAATATGGCGGCGTCGCCGGCCTGGTCACGCTCGAGGACATCCTTGAGGAAGTCGTCGGCGAGCTGACCGACGAACACGACCGTCACGCCATCGAGCCCGAAGAAGTCGAGCCGGGCGTGTGGCGCGTGCCCGCGCGTTACCCGATCTCCGAACTGGGCGAGCTCCTCGACCGCGAGATCGAGGACGAGGATGTCGACTCCGTCGGTGGCCTGCTCGCCAAGGCCATTGGTAAGGTCCCCCTGCCCGGCGCGACCGGCACCCTCGCTGGCGTCATGATGACCGCCGAAGAGGCACGCGGACGCCGCCGCCAGGTTTCCACGATCCTGTGCCGCCTCGACCCCGACGCGCAGCCCCTGACCCCCGACCACAACCCCGCCGACGACAAGGACAACTGACATGCGATTCCCCTCCGACGACGAACTCAT
>USPB01000076.1 GCA_900556405.1 uncultured Actinomyces sp. | reverse complement strand
CCGCGGCCTTCCGCGTCGTCGAGCGCATGGTCGAGTCCGGCCACGACCCGCGCCGATTCGTCGAGGACCTCCTCCAGCGCTTGCGCGACCTCCTCATCATCGCGGTGGCGGGCGACGGCGCGCGCGACGTCCTGGCCGACACCCCGCAGGACCAGTTCGAGCGCATGCAGCGTCAGGCGCAGAACTGGGGTCCGCACGGCCTGTCCCGCGCCGCCGACCTGACCGACGAGGCCCTGCGCGCCATGACGGGTGCGACGTCGCCTCGCCTCCAGCTTGAGCTCCTCGTCGGCCGCATCCTCGTGCCCGCCCCCGCGCCCGCCCAGGCACCCGTCCAGGGCACGGTCGGCATGACCGGTGGGGGAGCGCCGCGCGAGTTGTCCTCCGCTTCGTCCGAGGCCTCCTCGGGCCGTTTCGGTGCCCGCGAGGCTCGCGAGGCCCTGGCTCGTAAGAAGCAGGAGCGCGCCGAGGCCTCGTCCCCCGCTGCGCCCACGTCGTCTCCCACCCAGGCCCCGCAGGGCATGCCCGCGTGGGGGAGCGGTCCCGACTGGTCCGCTCAGAAGCCCGCCGCGCAGAAGCCGGCACCGGAGCCGGGCGCCGTTCCCGTGCAGGCTTCCGCTCCTGCACAGGCTTCCGCACCCGCGCAGGCAGCGCCGCAGGAGGCCGCGTACCGCGAGGCAGTCGAGCAGCCCCGCGTCGATGCCACGCAGGGGCACGCGCAGGCCGAACCCCGCCGCGAGGCTGAGCAGAGCCGCGCCGAGGCTCCCGCTCGCCAGACGGCGCCTGTGCAGGCTGAGCCTCGTGCCGCCGCCTTTGCTCAGCAGCGCCCCGAATCTGCTGCGCCGGGGCGTTCGGGTGCTAACGCTCGCGCCGAGGCACCCACCTCCGGCCGTGACGCCGATATGCTGCGCGGTCGCTGGAACGAGGTCGTCGAGCGCCTGTCCTCCATCAGCCGCGTCACCTGGTCGATGGTCGGTGGCAACGCGCAGCTGGGAGCCGTCGATGGCTCCCACGTGGTTCTCCTCTTCCCGGTCGAGGCCATGGTCAACGCTTTCTCGCGCGGCCCCCGTGCGGCCGACGTCGAAAAGGCCATCAACGAGGTCACCGGCCTGAGCGTCAGCGTGTCCGCGCAGGTCGGGCAGGCCTCGGGCGGCCCGGCCACGACCGGCCCGTCGGCGCAGGCCTCGCACTCCGGCGCCTCCCAGCGCCCGTCCCAGCCCGGAGGCTGGGTCTCGGAGCCGCCCCCTTTTGATGAGGCCGCCGCGCAGGCGGCACCCGAACCCGAGCCGTGGCCCGAGGCCGCACCTGCCCAGCAGGCGCCCGCGCGCGCTGACCAGGAACCCGCGGCGCAGGCGGCCCCCGCGCCCGCTGCCGAGCCGGTTGACGCCGGCTGGCCGGAGCCTGCGCGCGCACCCGAACCGGCTCTCGAACCCGCTCCCGAGGACGCCGGGTGGCCGGAGCCTGCGCGCGCACCCGAACCGGCTCCCGAACCTGAACCCGAGGACGCCGGCTGGCCCGAGCCCGCGACGGTGACGCCGATCCGACGCGAGCCCGTCGCTCCCACGCCGGCACCGGCCCCTCAGGCACCTGATCCGCAGCCCGGCGCCGAGCGCCCCGCGCTGCCCGAGCGGGCGGCCCGCGCCCTCGCCGCCGCCTCCACCGACGCGCCCGAGGGGGCCTCGGCCTCGTCCCCAAACGGCGAGGCGGCCCCGCGCAAGCACTCGTTCACGGTCTTCCGCTACCCGGGTGACCCCGAGCCGGGCGAGGAGAGCACGCAGAAAACCCCGCAGCCTGAGCCCGCCCCGGCCACGTCCCCCGTCTTTGACGATGCCCCCATCGCGCCCGCCGCGCACACGCCGTCGACCCCGACGGGGTGGGGCGACCCGGTCGTCATCCCCGGGGGAGCGTCCGTCAACTTCGACGACGGCGCCGACTCGTGGACCCCGCCAGAACCGGCAGCCCCCGCTGACACGGCATCGATCGGCGCGGCGCCGAGCGCCCCCGCGCAGGCCCCCGCCTGGCTGGCGGCGGCCCCCGAGCCCACGTATGCCCCGGATTCCGCGCCCGGATTCGGCAACTCGCAACCCCAGCGCGACGCCGCACAAGCGTCCGACGCGCCGCTGACCGGTCGCGCCGCCGCCGAGGCCGCCCTGCGCGAGAAGGCTCAGCGCGAGGCCGCCGTCGCCTCGACCCGCACCCACGCGGCCGACGACGACAGCGCCAGCATTGACGACGAAAACATTGAAAACTCGCAGACGATCGGCCTGGCAGCTGTCCTGGAGATCCTCGGCGGACGAGTCATCGAAGAGAAGATGACCGAGGGAGGATACTGACATGTACGACGGCGCCCTGGCCGACCTCATCGATCAGTTTGGGCAGCTGCCCGGCATCGGCCCGAAGTCCGCGCAGCGCATGGCCATGCACGTCTTGGACGCGGAGCCCGAGGACGTCGCACGCCTCGTCGACGCGATCAACGCTGTGCGCGGGCGCGTGCGCCACTGCGACATCTGCGGCAACCTCACGGAAGAGGACGAGTGCTCCATCTGCCGCGACGTACGCCGCGATCCCAGCGCGATCTGTGTCGTCCAGGAGCCCAAGGACATTCAGGCGATCGAGGGCGCGCGCGTGTTCCGCGGGCGCTACCACGTCCTCGGCGGCGTCATCGACCCGATTCACGGGGTGGGACCCGACCAGCTGAACATCGCCTCGCTCATGAGCCGCCTGGCCGACGGGACGGTCACCGAGGTCATCCTGGCGACCAACCCGAACGTCGAGGGCGAGGCGACGGCCGCCTACCTCGCGCGCATGCTCTCCACGATGGGGGTTGAGACCTCGCGCCTGGCGATGGGTCTGCCCATGGGCGGCGACCTGGAGTACGCGGACTCGGTGACGCTGGGGCGCGCGCTCGAGGGGCGCCGCCGCCTCTGAGCCGTCACCGACGAGGCCGGGGTTGCCTCGCGCTCTCGGCGCGCGGGCGGGTGCTGACGCGTGTTGTGGTCGCGCGGGTGGGTGCGCGTCTGTGCCGGTGCCCTCTGCGGCTGCGACCTGCGGCGTTTGTCGCCTCGTGGGCCGCGCGTCCCGCTGTCCGTGACGCACGTGTGACACAATCGTAAGGACACCGCTGCTTCACGTGAGGAGGCCATGATGGCGACCCAGGCGAGTTCAGGCGCGCCCCGAGTGCTGGTTGTTGACGATGAGGCGATGCTGGCGGACTTGCTGTCGCAGGCGCTGCGTCATGAGGGTTGGGAGACGGCTACGGCGAAGGATGGGTTGGATGCGCTGGCGAAGGCGTCGAGCTTCCACCCGGACGTCGTGATCCTCGACGTGCAGATGCCGCGCATGGATGGCCTGGAGACGCTGGAGCGCCTGCGTGCTCGCGACCCGGAGCTGCCGGTCCTGTTCCTCACCGCACGCGACGCGGTCGCGGATCGAGTGCAGGGCTTGCGCGCGGGTGCGGACGATTACGTGACCAAGCCTTTCGATCTGGACGAGGTGGCGGCCCGCGTGGAGGCGCTGCTGCGCCGCGCGGGACGCACCCAGCAGGCGGCGTCGACTGTGTTGCAGGTTGCGGATCTGACCCTCGATGTGAATTCCCACGATGTGCGTCGTGGCGGGGAAGAAATCACGTTAACGAACACTGAGTTCGAATTGCTCCGGTATCTCATGGAAAACGTTGGAATCGTGCTGTCGAAGCAGAAGATTCTGGATGCTGTCTGGAGCTACGATTTCGGTGGCCAGGTGAACGTTGTCGAGCTGTACATCTCCTACCTCCGTAAGAAGATCGACGCGGATCGCCCGGCCCTCATCCGCACGGTGCGCGGCGCTGGCTACATCATGCGGGAGCCGCAGTGACGCGGCGGCCGTCCTTGGCCGGGCGTCTCTCGCGCGCGCTGGCCGCGTGCGTGGCGCTCGCCCTCATCGTCATGGTGGCCGCGTCCACGCTGGTCATGCGCTCCTGGATGCTGGGCAACATGGATTCCGAGCTGCATCGTCTCTCGCAGCGCGCGGGCGAGCACTTGGACGTTGAGGACGCGCCAGATGATGGGGTGGGTGCGCACGACGATGCCGACGACGACTCCGACGAGGGCGGTCGCGCGGTCCCGCAGTCGGGCGGGCGCGCGCCTCGTCCCGGTGGACCTGTCATCCCCGGCGGACCCAAGGGGCCTGGGTTTGGTGGTTCCGGCATCGCCGAGGGCACCCTCCAGTACGTGAGCGAGGACGGCGAGGCGGCCGGTGCGGTCGTCTCCAACTTCTCGGTGACCTACCTGAATGAGCCCGCACTGGCGATCCTGGCCGCGGTGCCGACGGATGGCGCCCCGCGCACCGTGCGTCTCAAAGAGCTGGGCGCGTTCCGGGTGACCTCCCAGGTCGTGGGCGATAAGACCGTGCTCGTTGGCGTGCAGATGGACAGCGTCGACGACGTGGTCTTGATGCTTGTTGCGGTCGAGGTCGGCCTGTCCCTCGTCGTCGCGATTGCGGCGTGGTTCGCTGGGCGCGCGTGGGTGCGCCGCGAGCTGCGCCCGCTCGGGGTTGTGCGCGCGGCCGCCGCGGACATTGCGAGCCGCGACCTGGCTGACGATGCCGAGGACCTGACGCGCGTCGGCGAGGAAGCGACTTCAGGCCCCGTCGAGGTCGCCGACGTCGCGGGCGCGCTCAACTCGATGATCGACGCGGTCGAGGACGGCATGGAACGTCGCGCCCGCAGCGAGGCGAAGTTACGCCAGTTCGTCGCCGACGCCTCCCACGAGCTGCGCACGCCGCTGGCCTCCGTTCAGGGGTACGCGCAGCTCGCGCGCCGCGACATTGACGAGGCCTCCCGGACCCAGGCGCTCGAGCGCATCTCCTCGGAGGGGGCGCGCATGGCCTCCCTCGTGGAGGAGATGCTGACGCTGGCTCGCCTGGATGGAAACCGCGCGCTGAAACGGGACAATGTCGACGTTATCCCGCTGATACTGGACGCCCTGTCAGACGCGCACGTGGTCGCCCCCGACCACGCATGGGAGCTCGGCGAGGCCTCGGACATTCAGGTGCTCGGCGACGAGGCCGCCCTGCGCCAGATCCTCACGAACCTGCTCGCGAACGCCCGCGTGCACACGCCTGCGGGCACACGCGTCACCGTTTCTCTCTCCCGTGCCCCCCAGGGGGTGGAACCCGCGAAGGACGCCCCTGCCTCGTCGATGGTGAGGATCCGCGTTGCCGACGACGGTCCCGGTATTCCCGCCGAGATCCGCGACCGCGTCTTCGATCGTTTCGTGCGCGGCGACTCCTCGCGTACCCGCGACGGGCACGGCTCCTCGGGCCTGGGAATGTCGATCGTCGAGTCGCTGGCGCGAGCGATGGGCGGGTCCGTGCGCCTTGCGGACGCCGACAAGGGGACCGTCATCGACGTGACATTGCCCGCCGCCTGAGCGCCCCCGTGCGTGGGCGACCGAGAGGGCGCTGACCAGGAGCGTTGCAATTCCGGGCCTCACGCGCATCTGTGTCCTGGGTCGCGCCCGCGCGTCCCATGTCACCCGCGCCCACATGCCGGTCGTTTCCAGCGCGATGCCTGGTGGGCCGTAGGATTGTTGTGGTGGCGTGCGCCACCCGAATACGTGCGTATCGGCACGTACCGACAGAAATGAGGCTCAAGTGGCACTGATCGTGCAAAAGTACGGCGGTTCTTCCGTCGCCGACACCGAAGCCATGAAGCGCGTCGCCCAGCGCATCGTGGACACGCACAACGCGGGACACCGCGTCGTCGTCGTCGTATCGGCGATGGGCGACACGACGGACGACCTGCTCGACTCGGCCGCAGCACTCACGGACAACCCGCCCGAGCGCGAAATGGACATCCTCCTGTCCGCCGGCGAACGCATCTCCATGGCCCTCCTCGCGATGGCCGTCAACGAGCTCGGCGTCGAAGCCCGCGCCTACACCGGCGCGCAGGCCGGCATCAAGACGGACAGCCACTTCGGCGCCGCCCAGATCGTCGGCATGGTCCCCGAGCGCGTCGCCCGCGCCGTCAAGGACGGCCAGGTCGCTATCGTCGCCGGCTTCCAGGGCATCTCCAAGGATGACGA
Organism: uncultured Actinomyces sp.; assembly: GCA_900556405.1. Classification (GTDB taxonomy): domain Bacteria; phylum Actinomycetota; class Actinomycetes; order Actinomycetales; family Actinomycetaceae; genus Pauljensenia. The sequence goes on along the minus strand of USPB01000076.1, from coordinate 3,154 downwards.
CGTGACCACGCTCGGCCGCGGCGGCTCCGACACGACCGCCGTCGCCCTCGCCGCAGCCCTCCACGCCGACGTGTGCGAAATCTACACCGACGTCGACGGCCTCTTCTCCGCCGACCCGCGCATCGTCCCCAAAGCCCACCGCCTGCGCACCCTCACCCAGGAAGAAACCCTGGAAATGGCCGCGCATGGCGCCAAGATCCTCCACCTGCGCGCCGTCGAATTCGCCCGCCGCTACGGGGTTCCCCTGCACGTGCGCTCCTCGTTCTCCGAAAAGAACGGCACCTGGATCTCCGACTCCCCCGCAAACCCCGAGCTCAAGGGCCTCGTGCCCGACGCCGCCCTGAAGTCCCCAGAGGAAAACGCCATGGAAAAGCCCGTCATCTCCGGTATCGCTCACGACCGCTCGCAGGACAAGATCACCGTCACCGACGTGCCGAACAGCCCCGGCGTCGCCGCCCGCGTCTTCGCCGTCGTCGCCGAGGTCGGCGCCAACATCGACATGATCGTCCAGAACCTGCCGATCTCCGACCCCACGAAGGCCAACATCACCTTCACCCTGCCCGAAGGCGACGCGCAGAAGGCCCTCGACGCGCTCGAGGCCCACCACGACGAAATCGGCTTCAACGAGCTGCGCTACAACCCCAACATCGGCAAGCTCAGCCTCGTCGGCGTCGGCATGCGCACCAACCCCGGCGTCTCCGCGCGCCTCTTCTCCGCCCTGTCCGACGCGGGCATCAACATCGACCTGATCTCCACCTCCGAGATCCGTATTTCCGTGGTCACCCGCCTCGAGGACCTCGACCGCGCCGTGAAGGCCGTCCACACCGCCTTCGGCCTCGACGCCTCCGAAACCGAAGCCGTCGTCTACGGCGGCACCGGCCGCTGATCGTTCATCGACGAGGCCCGGGCCGGTTCCGTTATTTCCGCGCGGTTCCGGGGACCTGAGAACGAGCCCCGGCCTCGTCCCCATAGATTTCACCCAGCGTTCGCCCCGTCGTATGGGCGCGCGCACCAACAAAGGAGAACACCATGAGTGGTTTCAATGTCGCCGTCGTCGGCGCCACCGGCCAGGTCGGCCGAGTCATGCGCACCCTGCTGGAGGAGCGTCAGTTCCCGGTCGAGACGATTCGTTTCTTCTCGTCCGCGCGTAGCGCCGGCACCACCCTGCCCTGGAAGGGACAGGACATCGTCGTCGAGGACGTGGCGACGGCCGACTACTCCGGTATTGACATTGCCGTGTTCTCTGCGGGTGCCACCGCCTCGCGCGAGTATGCCCCCAAGTTTGCGGCCGCCGGAGCGGTCGTCGTCGACAACTCCTCCGCGTGGCGCAAGGACCCCGAGGTTCCGCTCGTCGTCTCCGAGGTCAACCCCGACGACGTCGACAACCGCCCCAAGGGCATCATTGCGAACCCCAACTGCACGACCATGGCCGCCATGCCCGTCCTGAAGCCCCTCGTCGAGGCTGCCGGCGGCATCAAGCGCCTCTTCGTCTCCTCCTACCAGGCCGTCTCCGGGTCGGGTCGCGCGGGCGTCGCCGAGCTGACCGGCCAGATCGAGGCCGGCGTGAAGCAGGACCTCGCGGGGCTCGCCCTCGATGGCCGCGCCGTCACCCTGCCCGAGCCCGGCGTGTATGTCGCGCCCATCGCCTTCGACGTCGTGCCGCTCGCCGGCTCCATCGTCGACGACGGATCCGAAGAGACCGACGAAGAGCAGAAGCTGCGCAACGAGTCGCGCCGCATCCTGCACACCCCGGACCTCGCCGTGTCCGGCACCTGCGTGCGCGTCCCCGTCTACACGGGCCACACCCTCACCATCCACGCCGAGTTCGCCGGCGACATCACGCCCGACCAGGCACGCGCCCTGCTGGCCGACGCTCCCGGCGTGCGCGTCGTCGACGTCCCGACCCCGCTCGAGGCCGCCGGCCGCGACGAGGTCCTCGTGGGCCGTATCCGCCAGGATCAGGCTGTTGACGGCAAGCGTGGCCTCGTCCTGGTCGTCTCCGGCGACAACCTGCGCAAGGGCGCTGCCCTGAACGCGGTCCAGGTCGCCGAGGTGGTGGCTGCTCGCCTGCGCTGAGTGCTCCACTGACTGCGTGAACGCGCGGCGGCCCTGGCGGGCTGCCGCGCGTTTGTGTTGCTTGTGGCGCCGCGGGTGTTCCGGGCGCCGGATGGCCCGGCCGTTGTGTGTGCCGGTGGGCGGCGGCCCGCCCGCGAGCCGTCCGCGCCGCGAGCTTTGCTCGGCGCGTCGTCTCGAAGCCCGGCCAGGCCCTGCCGCCGCCCACCGGCACTGCGGCAGGTCCCTCCGGCGCCCTCCACACCGGCGGCGCTTGTGGTTCTGGTGTGCTCGGCCAGGCCCCGCCGCCGCCTCATCAATTTCGCATGCAATTCCCTCGGATGTGTTTCATGGTTTGAAGTGTGATCGTTGGAATTCTGCGGATCCTGCGTTGTTGTGGGGTTGGGCTGAGTGGGAATTGCATGCGGAATTGAGAGTTCCCTGTTCCGTGATTGAGCCTGTTGCTCAGGGGTCACTACATAGGGTGGCGCACTGCCTAGTTGCTAATGCACTGCTGTGCTAACCGGTGCATCGGTTCTGCATCTAGTGCAACGCATTGTCGGACTGAAACCGGTGTCGCCTTTGCGGGTGAGAAACGGTTGTTTTTGGCGCGTATTTCGGCTGCAGTGGTGATGGTGGTTTCATGCTGGCCTGTGCCAGTGGCCGCAGAGGTGCCACTGGTTGCATCGTCGCCACGTGGCTGCGCCCTGTGCGCGAAAAAGTTCGCCCTGCGTGGTCTGATGGTGGGCGTGAGCGCGAAAAAGTTCGCCCTGCGTGCTCAAAATGGCCCAAAATTAGCGATTTATGGCGTGCTGGGCGAACTTTTTCGCGAAAACACCGCAGGAGGGGCTGCGCTGGGCGAAGTTTTTCGCGGAACAGCTGCGGAACGGAGCGTGCTGGGCGAGTTCTGTCGCACCACCACTCAGGTACGCCCGCTGCTGGGCGGACGTCATCTCAGATCGAACAGGGAACCGACTTGCTGGGACCACCACGAGCGGATGGGCATGAAAAAGCACTCCCGAAGGAGTGCTTGGCAGAAATGCAGAACCCCCACCGGTGGATCGCACCGAGGGGGGCCGCTGCGCGCCCGAAGGGACTCGAA
>USPB01000075.1 GCA_900556405.1 uncultured Actinomyces sp. | reverse complement strand
CATCATGAACGTGATTGGGGTGTTCACGCCGATCATCATGGTCGCGATTGCGGTCTTGATGATTTACTCGCTGGTAACCCCACACGCGAGTGTTGCTGAGCTCGATGCCGCTGCTCGCAACGTGACGCCCGCGCTGCCAAACCTTGTTTTTTCCACGCTTAACTACTTTGCGCTGTGTGTCGTTGGCGGTATCGCGATGGCCTTCGTGCTGGGTGGATCGATCCTGCGCATCGGTGAAGCTCGCCGCGCCGGTCATATCGGCGGCGCCCTCATTGCGCTGGTCCTCGGTGCGGATGCGGTGGCCCTCTATCTCAATGTTGATCGCATTTGGAACTTCGATGTGCCGGCTTTGGAGATCGCGCGCTCGGTTCACCCAGCCTTTGCGTTTGGGTACACGCTCGTCATTTTTGCGCTCATCTACAACACTGCTTTCTCCTTGTTCTATTCGACGGCACGCCGCTTCTCGGGGGGTTCGACTGCTCGTTTGCGCATTGTCCTCGTCGCTGTTGTTGCGGCTGGCTATGCGGCTTCCTTCATGGGCTTCAAGAAGCTGATCGGCGCGATGTATCCGATCATTGGATGGCTGGGTGTCGCCCTCCTCGTTGTCCTCGCGGTCGGCTGGCTGCGGGAGCGTTCCGCTGTCCTGCGCGAGGAGAACCTGCGCCGCAAGCTCATCCGCGTCATGGTGCGCAAGCACGCCGACGACCTGGAGTACACGGACGAGCACCGTGCCCAGGCCCGCACCCTCGCCCAGGCTTCGGTTCTCGATGGGGCCGAGCTGCGCCGCGAGGCCGACTCGATCGCCGAGCAGATCGCCGACACTCGGGATGACGCCGCCGCCTACGCGCGCGAGGCTCTGCCCGTTGACGAGGCCCTGGTCGAGCAGGCGATTGAGGCAGACCGGGCGAACGGCTGAGTCAGCTGACCGACGAGGCCGTGGCTGCCTCGTGCGCAAGCAGCCATGCTTTCGCCTCCGCTCCGGCCGCGTAGCCGCCCGGGCCGTCCGCGGCCACAACACGGTGGCAGGGGCGAATGAGCAGCAGGGGATTGCGTCCGACCGCTCCGCCGACCGCCTGGGCTGACGCGGGGATGCCCGCGCCCCGCATCGTGGCCGCGAGATGCCCGTACGTGTGCGTCGCGCCGTAGGGGATAGCGTCCATCGCCTCCCACACGCGCTTTTGAAAGTCCGTGCCCGCAGGCGCGAGACGAACGGTGGCGGGGGAGGGGGCCTCGCCCGCGAAGTATCCGTCGAGCCAGGACATCGCCGCGCCCAGAGCCCGCGCGTCCGCCTCGCCCCACCCGGCCTCGGCGAGGATAACATCCCGGGAAACGGGCGAGGTTAGGTCGAGCGCGGAGCGCGCCACGGCCTCGTCGATGCCGTAGGGGGAGCCGAAGAAACGCTGCCCGGCCCCCCACAAGCCGATGAGCGCACCGCCCCGCGCGGCCAGCGTCAGGCGGCCGATGGGGGAGACGTAGCAGGCGAGTGCCGGATCAGAACTGCTCGGGGTGATCGCGGTAGGCATACGCCCACACTGTCACGGCGACAGTCACAGCGCGAGTCCAGGCATCACGGACGGCGCTCAGTTCTTCGCCTTCGAAGCCCTCCGCGAGGAGACGGTGCCCGACCTCCACAGTCGGAGCGATGAAGGCGAGCACGTAGCGCAGGGGCACGAATGGAGTCGAGTCCGCCCCATCCGCCGCGTTCTTCGCTGCGGACATATGCCGTGCGCCGATCAGGTACTGGTAGTCCAACCATGCCTGGTCCCGCTCGCGCGTGCACATGTCGATGATCCACTGGGCGAAGCGGGGCTTTGACGCCTGGGCGTACTCGGGGTTCGGCTGTCCATCTGGGTGCGCGGAATGGGCTGCCAAATACGTCTTTTGAGCCAGAATTCCACGCCACGTGTCGACCATTTCCATGGCATGCGGCGCCAGGATGGGTTCGGCTCGTGAGAGCAGCTCAGCGTCACCGGGCTGGACGTGCGCGGCGGCCTCAATCTGGCGTAGATCCTCAAGTGTGAGCGGGGACGTGGGGACGGCATCGGTACCGTAGGTGTACCCCGATGAGTGGTCGTAAGCGGTCATGAGAACCTCCTTGAAACGATGCGTCGATTGTACAACGTGCTCTGATCGTGTGGGTCTGTTTGACATTCGGGGATGGTGTCGAGGCCATGCGGGCGGGGCGTGGTACGCCGCGCGAGTTCGCGGCGCGCGTAGTTGATGCGGTGAGATAGTGACGGCGCTGGCGGGGTTGCTCGCAATACAATTGACCCGTGGATCCCCTTCTCATCGCCCTGTCCGGAATGCTCATCATCGTGGCGTGCCAATTCGTCGCACCCAAGGTGCGCGTGGCATCCCCCCTGATCCTCCTGGCGGTTGGACTGGCGATCGGTTTCCTGCCCCAGGTGGCGGCCATCGAAGTCGAGCCACACATCATCCTGGAGATGGTTCTCCCCCCGCTTCTCTTCTCCGCCGCCGTGCGCATGCCGACGATGGACTTTCGCCGCGAGATGCAGGCCGTCGCGATGCTCGCGATCCCCCTCGTCTTCCTCTCGGCCTTCGCGGTCGGATTCGTCATTAACTGGCTGGTGCCCGCGATCTCCCTGCCGTGGGGCGTCGCCCTGGGCGCGGTCCTGTCCCCAACCGACGCCGTCGCCGTGTCGATCGCGAAACGCTCCGGTGTCTCCCACCGCATCATTACGGTGCTTGAAGGTGAGGGCCTCTTCAACGACGCGACCTCGCTCGTCCTCCTGTCCGCCGCGATGAACGCCGGCTTGGCGGCAGACGAGCACGCCCTCAACCCCGGCCTGCTCATCGGCAAGGTCGCTCTTGCGCTCGGTATCGCCGCCGCCATCGGATGGGTCGTTGGCGAAGTCGGCGTGCGAGTGCGCGCCCTCATCAAGGAACCCTCAGCGGACACGGTCTTCTCCTTCACGATGCCCTTCATCGCCTCGATCCCGGCCGAGCACCTGGGAGGCTCCGGCCTCGTCGCCGCCGTCGTCGCCGGCCTGGTCGTCTCGCGTCGCCGCGCGGCCGTCATCTCCGCGACCAACAGGCGTTTCTCCCAGCAGAACTGGCAGACCATGACCCTCGTCCTGGAGAGCGGGATCTTCCTGGCGATGGGTCTGCAGGCCTTCGGCATTGTCGAGGAGACCGCCGCGTTCTCCGGTGGCCTGACCTTCGCGGCTTTCCTCGCCGTCACCCTCGGCGCGCTCATCATGGCAATCCGCGCCGTGTTCATCGCGTTCATGCTCGCCTGGCTGGACCACCGCCGCACCCACCGCAAGCGTCGCTACGAGGTTGAGAGCACGCGTATCGAGCGCTTCGAGAAGCGCATGAACGAGGCCTGCGAGGTCGACGCTGACATGCTCGAAGCGCGCAACCTGAGTCCCGAGCATTGGGAGAACGCGCTCGCCCACTATCGCCGACGCCTCAAGCGTCGTGAACGCCGCAACGCTATGCGCGGATCTGACCTGGATTACTTCGCCAGCGAGCCGCTGGGTCCGCGCGAGGGCAGCGTCATCGTGTGGGCAGGTATGCGTGGTGCCATCACCCTGGCGGCCGCGCAGACAATCTCGACGCACGCCCCGATGCGTGCGTTCCTGCTCTCGATCGCGCTGTTCATCGCGGCCGGCGCTCTCGTCATCCAGGGCCTGACCCTCCCCGGACTCATTCGCATCGTCAAGCCCCAGATGGCCACGGGCGATATCTCCGAGGAGGAGCGCGCCAAGCTCCTGAAGGTGATGGGCTCCGCGCTGGTGGATACCGCCCTCGCCCAGGCGATCCACGAGGTCGACGGACAGACCCTGCTGTCGGCCGGCGTCTCGCGCACCCTCTCACGCATCGGTCACGCGGTCTCCGTTGAGGATGAAGCTGCGAGTGCTCGCATTGCCCGTACGGCCGACCGCGTTCTCACCGACATCCTGCAGGACACGACCGCCCAGTTCGCGGCCACCCGCGGTGGGCTGTGCCCCGATTGCGCGGATGACGGTCTCGAGGCCACCCCCACCCAGGACGCGGCTTCCGCGAGTGAGACGGACGACGACGGTCACGGCACCGTCGACATGAGCGAGGAGGAGGTTGAGCACTCCTTCACGCGCGACCAGATCCGCGAACTCGCTTTGGAGGCCATCCACGCTCAGCGCGACGCCCTCCTGCAGGCCCGCGACGAGGGCATCTTCTCCTCGGCGGCCCTGGAAGGCGCGCTCGCGCGACTCGACAACGAGGAGATCCTCCTGGTCTCCAGCGGCGGCGTCGACCACTGATTGTGCGCAGACGTCAGTCCGTCGTCACCCGCGAGGCGTAGGCCGGGTTCTCGCTCACCGAGTTGAGTGCCTCCTCCAGGCGCTGCGGGGTGACGACGCCGTCGCGCGCCAGGACCCGGTAGGTCTGGCCGGCCTCGTGCGTGAGCATATTCGTCACCCTAAAGCCGTTGCGCTCGTAGAACGCCAGGCGTCGCACGCGCTGCTGGTAGTTCCCGGCCTCGCGGACGACCGGCTCGATCTCGAGCAGCTGCGGCACGTCGCCGTAGCGCTCGCGGACATGCGTGAGGATGCGCGAGCCGTAGCCCGCGCTGCGCACGGACCCGTCCACCGCGAGGAAGCCCAGGTAGAACAGGTCCGGGAAAGCGAAGGAGAAAGTCAGGGCGACCACGTTGCCGGCCCCGTCCTCGCCCGCCGGGAGGGAGGGGTCGATCCAGGCAAGGAAATCGATCTCGTCGCGCATAGCGCTCTGCGCCAGCTCGGGAAGGGGGACCTGCTCCTCGGGCGGGAAGGAACGCTCGTAGATTTCCTTGACTGTGTCGGCGATCGGCCCCTCGTTGGGCACGGGAATCGGGGTGAGGTCGGTCATGGAACCAGTCTACTCGCTCGGTCTGTCGCCTCCGGGGAGCGGGCCCGATGAACGAGGCCGGGGCGGGGTTTCGGGCAAGGGACTGTGGCGTGCGGAACTGTCGTCAGGGTCGGGTCAGGGGACGATCAGGGCCCAGTGGGTGAACAGCGACGGTCGGGACGAGCGCCCGCTCGCCTAGACTTGTAGGCACAATCAACAGCAGATGTGAGGATGAAGCGTGCTAGAGCTCAAGGAGATCGTCAAGGCCTACCAGACCGCCAATCTCGTGCAGGTGGCGCTCAAGAAGGTCTCCGTGGCGTTCCGCGACAACGAGTTTGTGGCCGTGCTGGGCCAGTCCGGTTCCGGTAAGACGACGATGCTCAACGTCATCGGTGGGCTCGATCGCTTCCAGAGCGGCGACCTCGTCATCGACGGTATTTCCACGAAGAACTACAAGGCGCGCGACTGGGATGCCTACCGCAACAACCGCATCGGCTTCGTCTTCCAGGCCTACAACCTGATCCCTCACCAGAGCGTTCTCGCGAACGTCGAGCTGGCCCTGACCCTCTCGGGCGTCTCGCGCTCCGAGCGCCGCAAGCGCGCCCTCGACGCGCTTGAGCGTGTCGGCCTGAAGGACCACGTCAACAAGAAGCCCTCGCAGATGTCGGGCGGACAGATGCAGCGCGTCGCCATCGCGCGCGCCCTCATCAACGACCCCGAGATCCTGCTGGCCGACGAACCCACCGGCGCCCTCGACTCCAAGACGAGCGTGCAGGTCATGGACCTGCTGCGCGACGTGGCCCGCGACCGCCTCGTCATCATGGTCACGCACAACCCCGAGCTGGCCCACCAGTACGCGACCCGCATCGTCGAGCTGGCCGACGGCTGCATCGTCGCCGACTCCGACCCCTTCGTGCCCGCCGCCGAAGACCGGCGCGAGGCCAAGCCCGCGCGCCGTACCTCGATGGGTTTCCTGACCGCCCTGTCCCTCTCCTTCAACAACCTGATGACGAAGAAGGGCCGCACCCTCATGACCTCCTTCGCGGGGTCCATCGGCATCATCGGCATCGCCGCGATCCTCGCCCTGGCCAACGGCACGAACGCCTACATCGCAAAGACCGAAGAAGAGACGCTGGGGGCATACCCGCTGACAATCCAAAAGACCGGCATCGACATGACCGCCGCGCTGTCCGTGTCGGCCTCGGACTCCCAGGACTCCAAGCCCGCACCCGACGGCAAGGTCGGCGTCTCCAAGCTGCGCACTTTCGCCGACACGATCCGCGACGCGAAGACGAACGATCTGGCCTCGCTCAAGACCTACCTGGACAACAACGGCGGCGACATCAACTCGATGGTCAACGCGATCGAATACGACTACGACATCGTCCCGCAGATCTACCAGTCCGACACGTCCAAGGAGACCGTGCAGGTCAGTCCCGACCAGTCGATGAAGCAGATGGAGGCGGGTTTCGGCGGGGGCTCCTTCGGGTCGATGGTGCAGACGAACGCCTTCTACCAGATGCCCGCCACGACCTCGCTGTACACCTCCGCGTACGACGTGGTCGCCGGCTCCTGGCCGACCGGCGCGAACCAGGTGGTCCTCGTCCTCGACGAGGACGGTAACATCCCCAACCTCTTCGAGTACACGCTTGGCCTGAAGGACCACAAGGAATTCGATGACCTGATGCGCCAGTACTATCAGGGTGCTCTCACGGGCAAGAGCCAGTCCGGCGCGCAGTCGGGCGCCCAGTCGGGAGCGAGCACCGCCACCTACGACTACTCCACGATCCTGGGCACCACCTTCCGCCGCGTCAACGCCTTCGACAAGTACACGTGGGATGACACCTACAAGGTGTGGACCGACCGCTCCTCCGACGCGGACTTCATGAAGAAGCTCGTCGATGGCGGCCAGCAGCTGACGATCTCCGGCATCGTCAAGCCCAACTCCGACAAGGGCGGCGCCCTGCGTCAGGGCATCGCCTACACGCCCGCCCTGACCTACAGAATCGTCGAGGAGGCGGCAGCCAGTCCGATCGTCAAGGCCCAGCGCGCCAAGCCCGACGTTGACGTCTTCACCGGCAAGACTTTCAAAGAGCTGGCGGACAACCAGAAGAGCCAGTCCGGCGGCTTCGACATGTCCTCCCTGTTCACCGTGGACGAGTCCAAGCTCTCCGCCGCCTTCCAGATCGACCCCAACAAGATGCAGATGGACCTGTCTGGCCTGGACTTCTCCGGCCTCGACCTGTCCGGCCTTGACTTCTCCAACCTCGATATGTCGGGCCTGGACCTATCGACCATCGACCTGTCGGCTCTGAGCGCGCAGTCTGGTGCCCAGTCGGGCATGGCCTTCGACCTGTCCGGCCTTGACTTCGGAGAGCTGAGCAAAGACCTGCCGCAGCTGGCTAACGTCGACTTCCAGACGATCATCCGCTCGGCCCTGGCCGACGGTGCCGTCAAGGACGGCGCGGCAGACTACCTGAGCGCCCAGGCATCCCAGATCGCCCAGGGGTTCCAGGACTACGCCCGCGAGCAGATCGAGGCGGGCGGGACGACCGACTTCGCGACCCTGGCCTCGTCCTATTTCTCCCAGCCCGAGGTGATGGAGCAGCTGCGAGCTGCCGTCTCCTCGGACCAGGTCGTCGACTCCCAAAAACTCGCCGCGAACCTGACGAAGGCCCTCGGGGACGACCCGGCCCTGGCCCAGATCGGCACCGACGTCTCCACTCAGGTCATGAACGCGATCTCCACGCAGATCGCCGCCCAACTGGGTCGTACTCTTACCCAGGGCGTGAGTGCCGTCATCGGCCAGGTCATGCAGGAAGCCATGACCAACGCGATGACCTCGATGATGACGCAGCTGTCGACCGCGATCGGCAACCAGATCGGCGCGACCATGGAGCAGTTCGCCACCAACATGTCCAGCGCCTTCTCCGTGGATCCGCAGGCTTTCGCCGAGGCATTCCAGTCCAACATGGACGAGAAGTCCCTCGCGGCCCTCATGGCGACCATGTTCTCCACGAACGTTCCGACCCTGGACTCGAACCTGAGGAACCTGGGCTGGGCGGACATTGCGTCCCCGTCGAACATCTCGATCTACCCCAAGTCCTTCGCGGACAAGGACAAGGTGAAGGCCGCCCTCGACGCCTACAACGCCGACAACAAGGCGGCGGGCGCGACCGACAAGGTCATCACCTACTCCGACGTCATGGGCGCGCTCATGAGCTCGGTGACCAAGATCGTTGACATCATCTCCTGGCTGCTCATCGCCTTCGTGTCGATCTCTCTCGTGGTCTCCTCGATCATGATCTCGATCATCACCTACATTTCGGTCCTCGAGCGTCGCAAGGAGATCGGCATCCTGCGTTCGATCGGTGCCTCGAAGGGCGACGTGTCGCGCGTGTTCAACGCCGAGACCGTCATCGAAGGCCTCTTGGCGGGCCTGATGGGCGTCGGCGTGACCTACGCGCTGTGTGCGGTCGCGAACGGCATCGCGTACTCCTCGTTCAAGGTGGAGAACATCGCCCAGCTCTCGCCCCTCACGGCCCTGACGCTCATCGCGGTCTCCGTCGGCCTGACCGTCATCGCGGGCATCATCCCGGCCTCGCGCGCCTCGCGTCAGGACCCGGTCGAAGCCCTGCGCTCCGAGTGACCCGCGCGGCCTCGTCCCTGACGGGGCGAGGTCGTGGCTCGCTTCCGGGGCGGGCGCAGCTGCGCTAACCTGGACGTAACGCTCCTTTCAGTAGCCGTGAGGAAAGAGGAATCATGCCCACTCCCGAGAAGCTTGCCACCGACGCCACCGTCGCCATCATGCTGGCCGACGGCTTCGAAGAGGTCGAGGCCCTGGCCGTCGCCGACGTCCTGTACCGCGCAGGCGTGCGCTCGGACCTGATCTCCGTCACCGACGCGCGCCACGTGACCAGCTCGCACGGCATCCGCGTCGTCGCCGACCTCATGCTCGAGGACGTGGACCTGTCCACCTACACCGTCCTCTTCCTGCCCGGCGGCATGCCCGGCACCCTGAACCTGAAGGCCACGCCCGCGATCCAGACCGAGGTGCTGCGTCGCTCTGACGAAGCTTTGCCCATCGCGGCGATCTGCGCGGCGCCCTCGATCCTGTCCGAGTTGGGCGTCCTCGACGGCCGCCACGCCACCGCCAACCCCGCGTTCATCAAGGCCATCGCCTCCGGCGGGGCGATCGTTCACGAGAACCCCGTCGTCGCCGACGAGTTCATCACGACCAGCCGAGGCGCCGGAACCGCCCTCGAACTCGGCCTCGAACTCGTGCGCCAGCTCCTGGGCGACGAGGCCGCCGAAGAGGTCTCCCGCGGCGTCGTGCTCACACGCTGACGCCCGCCTCGCCCCGTTTCCCCGAAAGGTCACTGTTCTCGCATGAGCCCGCGTAAGCCTCGTCCCTGGCCCGACGCGCCCGCGCCCCTGGCGGCGCCCGTGGTGGACAACCA
>USPB01000074.1 GCA_900556405.1 uncultured Actinomyces sp. | reverse complement strand
TCTACCACCTGCCGGAAGGCAAGTGAGCGATGCGCGGACTCGGCGTTGACCTGGTCTCCCTCCCTGAGTTTGCCGCTCAGGTGAGGGAGCCGGGGTCGGCCTTCCTGGACGGCGTTCTGACGCCCAGGGAGGCCCGCCGGGTCCGCGCCCGCGCCGCCGCTACCTCGGGCACGCAGCCCGGTTCCGCCCGCTATGACGAGGCCGTGGCCCGTCACGCGGGCGGCCTGTGGGCCGCGAAAGAGGCCTTCGTGAAGGCCTGGTCGTGTGCCCTCTTCGGTACTCCGCCCCGCATGGGAGCCGACGACGTGGACTGGCGCGAGATTGAGGTGATCCACGATGAGTGGAACCGTCCCGCTCTCGCGCTGCACGGCCAAGTTGCGGCTGCCTGCGAGGAATCGCTCGGGGTTCCTTCCTCATGGAGCGTGCTCGTCTCCATCAGCCACGACGGGGCGTACGCCATCGCGCAGGTCGCGATCGTGGACGCGCCCGCCTAGGCGGCGTCGGACGGCTGAACCGCATCAGCGTCAAGAGGCTCGAACGACGCGTTTTTCGTCGCATCGATACCGCCGTGGTCCACCGTCGAATAGTCAAAGCACGAGACAGCGTTTGTGCCCGGGTCCGAGGATTCATCCTCGGACCCAACGTCTCCCTCCGGTGCGCCCACAGGCGTTAGGTCGCCTCCCGCCCCAGCAACCGGAGCGTGAAGCGCCAACTCTTCGCGCTGTGTGCCTACTTCATCAGGCACACTATCTGTCCCGCCGTCCCGAACAACGGCATTCGTGTGCGTTTCGTTCGCGAGCTCGGGCTCCGCTCCCGCCCCCTGCGGCATCACCGCAGAACCCGGCGCCGACCTCGTCGAATAGGGATCGCCCTCCGTGCCTCCCGCGGCTTCGTCGGTCGAATGCGATCCATTCTTTCTGAACTGGGAGGTCCCCCGCGCCAGGTCATGGCCGACCGAGAAGGCCCGGTAGACGATCGATGATCTGATCTGTCCCGCCCCGTCGACCCACCCGTTGGGAACGGGCCGGGCAACCACGACAACGGGATCGCCCTTACGGCAGCTGCGGAACACGTTAGAGGCGAGCGTGTCCCAGGTTTCCACGGTGTACCAGTAGGCACCATCCTCCACATAGGAGGCGTTGCCTGTGCGTGCATCCGTCGTGAAGCGCCATCGCGTGATCGCGAGCCGGAAGGTCGTCACGCAGATGTCACCCTTGACGTGCTTCATCGAGGGTTCTGACCCGATGCGGCCCCTCAGGGTCGTCGAAATATCCTGCATCGTTGCATCCTTTGTCTGGTCTGGCCGGCTCTGGCCGGATACATCCAGGAAAGCCCCGCGAGGCACGTCCTTTCAAGCGCTCGCACTCCCCCTGTGGACAACGCACGTGCCACTTACGGCCCTGTGGATAACCGAACGGTTCCGACAGCGCCTGTGCACAGCGCTTCTCACGCCGGGCACGCCAGACAGAGCAAAGCGGCGGCACCCCGCAGGGATACCGCCGCTCAGCGTTCAGATCAGGCCTCGGCGCCCTCGCCCATGGAGGGGATGCCCAGGGCAACAACCTCGCGCGCCACCTCGCGGGCACGCTCAGTCGTCACCGGCTCAGCCGGGAACAACACGCGACGGTAATACTCGAGCTCCTGGATGGACTCCAGGATGTCGGCCAGCGCGCGGTGGCCGCCATGCTTGTCAGGCGACTCCGCGAAAGCGGCGCGATACCAACGCTTGGCCAACTCCTTGATGGAGGACACATCCACCAGGCGGTAGTGCAGGTGATCGATAACAGACGGCATGTTGGCTTCGAGGAACATCTTGTCGGTGCCCACCGAGTTACCCGCGAGGAGAGCCTTGCCCTGTTGGGGGACGAAGCGCTTGATGTAGGACAGGACCTGCTCGGTCGCCTCTTCCATCGACACAGCGCTCGTCTTCAGGTCATCGAGCAACCCGGAGGACGTGTGCATGTTGCGCACGAAATCGTTCATGTTGTCGAGAGCTGCGGCGGGCGGCGTAATGAGCACATCCATGCCGGGGTCGACAATTCGCAGGTCGCCGTCAGTGATGACGACCGCCACCTCGATGAGGGCGTCACGCTGGACGTCCAGGCCGGTCATTTCGCAGTCAATCCAGACCAAGGGGTCTTTCAGAGTTTTCACGCCTCCTATGGTAGTGCGCTCTGGGTCATACGGTTGGGTGGGTCGCGCTCGCGGTGGCCACTACTACACTAGGAGGGTATTGGAAGGAGTTCTCATGACCGCTAGTTCTCACGTGACGACACCGAAGGACATCCGTCAGGCTGCGACCGCCCTGGAGGGGGTGGCCGTCCGCACGAACCTGGATCGTTCGGAGCGACTGTCTACCGAGGCCGGCGTCGATATTTTGCTCAAGCGTGAGGACCAGCAGAAGTGCCGTTCCTTCAAGGTGCGCGGTGCATACGCGCGGATGTCGCTGCTGTCCCCCGCCGAGCGCGAGCGCGGCGTCGTGTGCGCGTCGGCGGGCAACCATGCGCAGGGTCTGGCGTATGCCTGCGCTCACCTGGGCGTGCGCGGCACCATCTACCTGCCATCGAATACTCCCCGCCAGAAGCGCCGTCGGATCGCGACGATTGGTGGGCAGTGGGTCGAGCAGGTCATCGTGGACGGCACGTTCGACCGCGCAAATGCGCTGGCTCAGGAGGCCGCGCGCGGCACGGGCCGCACCTACGTCCACCCTTACGACGATCCGTTCACGATCGCCGGTCAGGGCACGATCGGCGTCGAGCTTGAGGAGCAGATGCCCGAGGATACGGCGGCGGTCCTCGTTCCTGTGGGCGGTGGCGGCCTCATCGCGGGGATTGCGACGTGGCTGCGCGCG
The DNA here is from genome assembly GCA_900556405.1 of uncultured Actinomyces sp. Lineage (GTDB taxonomy): Bacteria > Actinomycetota > Actinomycetes > Actinomycetales > Actinomycetaceae > Pauljensenia. The sequence continues at coordinate 6,493 of USPB01000074.1, read as the reverse complement.
AACCGCCCGGAGGTCAAAATCATCGGCGTGGAGCCTGCGGGCGCAGCGTCGATGCACGCGGCTCTTGAGGCGGGTCAGCCGATGTCTCTGGCGAAGGTTGATCCCTTCGTGGATGGTACGGCGGTGGGTCGCGCGGGCTCGCTCCCCTTCCACATCGCATCGCAGTTCGTTGACTCCGTTCTGGTCGTGCCGGAGGGCGCGGTGTGCACGGAGATGCTGGAGCTCTACCAGTCCGACGGCGTCATCGCCGAGCCCGCGGGCGCGCTCGCGTCTACGGCCGCGCACGTGTACCTGACGGATCCGGCGGATCGCAAGGCCCTGCTCGGCCGCTCCGACGGCGCGATTGTCTGCGTCGTGTCGGGCGGTAACAACGATCTCACGCGCTACGCCGAGGTCATGGAGCGTTCGCTGCGCCACGAGGGGCTGCGTCATTACTTCCTCGTGACCTTCCCGCAGCAGCCGGGTATGCTGCGTGTCTTCCTGTCGGATGTGCTGGGTCCCGCGGACGATATCGTGCACTTCGAGTACACGAAGAAGAACAACCGTGAGCTTGGGCCTGCACTGGTTGGTATCGATCTGTCGAAGCCGGATGACATCGATGGGCTTCGACACCGGATGGAGGCTTCTCCGCTGCATGTCGAGGAGCTGCCGCTGGATTCGGAGATCACGCGACTCGTGATCTGAGAGAGTCACGCATAGCGCCGGAGAGGGGCGCGGTTTCGGGGACGAGGCCGTGGCCCCTCTCCCCTTTTGTCTGTCCCTGGGCGCGTGGCTGGCTGGGGAGCCGCCCGGGTGGCCGCTGCGGACATGCACGCGGTGGCGCGGCCAGGTGTAGCGGCGGGGTCCGCCGCGAGGGGATGTCAGGCGGCGAGGGTGACGGGGCGGGTGACGCGCACGCGCACCGAGGGGGTGGAGTTGAAGCGGTAGCCTTCGCCGCGGACCGTGGAGATGAGGTCGGGCAGGATGGAGAGCTTCTTGCGCAGGCGGCGGATGTGGGCGTCGACGGTGCGCGAGTCGGAGCCGAGGTCGGCATCTGCCCAGACGGAGGCGAAGAGTTCGTCGCGGGTGACGGAGCGGTCGGCGTTGGCAGCGAGGTGGGCCAAGAGGTCGTGTTCCTTGGCGCTCAGGCCGGCGTCGCATCCGTCGAGGGTGACCTGTCCGCGGTCGATGTCAATGTCGATGCGGGAGGAGCTCAGTCGCAGGCCGGCGAGAACATCGAGGAACTCCTCGTAGGAGGTGGGGGTATCGTTGTCGGCGCGGACGGAGGCGGCAGGGGTATTGACGAGGGTCATGGGTGTATCCGATTCTTCGGGGCCGCACTCCCACTATCGGCGTGGGTATATCACTGCGGCGGTGATTGACAGGGGTATCTGGGGCGTCAATCACATACACATTCGCGACATCATGCCACCGCAGGGGCAGCACATGGGGTTCGCGAAGGTCGTCATGCCTCTAGTCTGTCGGACGAATTCGCTCCGGGCAACATAATGCTCACAGAGTGAGATTGTGTAACAGCAGGTGTTCACGGGACAGACGGAAAGGGGCGGGCCCGTTGGGCCCGCCTCTCACCTATCGCCTAGGAGAACGCTCAGCCCTCCAGGCCGCGCTGGGCACGCACTTGCCGAGTAGCAGAGACAAGGTTGTCCAGCGACGCCTTCGTTTCCTCGTAGCCGCGGGTCTTGAGGCCGCAGTCGGGGTTGACCCACAGGCGCGAGACCGGCACGGCATCTGCGGCCAGGCCGATGAGCTCAGCGAGCTCTTCGGTGCTGGGGACGCGGGGGGCGTGGATGTCCCACACGCCGGGGCCGATGCCGTGGTCGAAGCCGGCCTCGGCGAGCTCGGGGACGACCTCCATCTTGGAGCGCGCGGCCTCGATGGACGTCACGTCGGCGTCCAGGCCCTTGATGGCGTCGATGATCTGGCCGAACTCGGAGTAGCACAGGTGCGTGTGAATCTGGGTGTCGGGTCGAACCGAGGAGGTGGCCAGGCGGAAGGATCCCACGGACCAGTTCAGGTAGTCGGCGTGACGGTCGGCGTCCAGGGGCAGGAGCTCACGCAGGGCGGGCTCGTCGACCTGGATGGCAGCGATGCCGGCGGCCTCGAGATCGGAGACCTCGTCGCGCAGGGCCAGGCCGATCTGGTCGGCGATTTCGCCGAGCGGCAGGTCGTTGCGGGGGAAGGACCACGCGATGATCGTGACGGGACCGGTGAGCATGCCCTTGACGGGCTTGTCGGTGAGCGACTGAGCGTAGCTGGTCCACCCCACGGTCATCGGTGCGGGACGCGAGACGTCGCCCCACAGGATCGACGGGCGCGTGCAGCGCGAGCCGTAGGACTGCACCCAGCCGTTGCGCGTGGCCGCGAAGCCGTCGAGCAGCTCGGCGAAGTACTGGACCATGTCGTTGCGCTCGGCCTCGCCGTGGACGAGGACGTCCAGACCCAGCTCCTCCTGGAGAGCGATGACCGAGGCGATCTCCTCGCGCATGCGTGCCTCGTAGTCCGCGTCGGACAGTTCGCCGCGGGCGTTGGCGGCGCGGGCCTTACGGATCTCGGTGGTCTGCGGGAACGATCCGATGGTCGTCGTGGGCAGCGGGGGCAGGTGGAGGCGCTCGGTCTGGGCGGCTTCGCGCTCGAGGTAGGGCTCGCGGGCGCGGTCGGCGTCGGTCAGAGCGGCCGTGCGGGCGCGGACCTCGGGGCGCACGACGCCAGGGGCGGCGGCGCGCTGCTCGAGGACGCGGGTGGCCTCGGCGACCTCGGCGTCGATGGCATCCCAACCGTCGTCCAGGCCGCGGGCCAGGGTGACGACCTCGAGAACCTTCTGGTCGGCGAAGGCGAGCCAGGCGTGCAGGTTCTCGTTGAGGGTCTCGTCGTCCCAGGTCTCCAGCGCGGTATCGTGCGGCACGTGCTGGAGCGAGTTGGAGGTGGCGACGGTGACGCGCGCAGCACCCAGGGCCTGTGCGGCCTTCAGGGTCTCGCGGAGCTGGGCCAGGTCCGCGCGCCAGATGTAGCGGCCGTCGACGGCGCCGACGACAAGGGTCACGCCCGACAGGTCCGCGTCCTTCGGCAGCGAGCCGCGCAGCGTGTCGACGTGGAGGGCCTCAACGCCCGTCTTGGCCAGGGCAGCCACCGCGTGGGAGGCGTCGCCGTAGGGGGTGGTGAGCAGGATCTGCGGACGGTTCTGCGAGGCGGCCAGGCGCTCGTAGACGCGAGCGGCCAGCTCCCCCAGTTCAGTGCGGCTGCGCGAGAGGTTGTCGGAGGTGAGGGCCGGCTCGTCGAGCTGGACCCACGGGGCGCCCGCCGCGTGCAAGGAGGCCAGCGCCTCCTCATACGCGGCCGCGGCCTCGTCGATGCGGGTAAGCGGGTCGAAGTCCGGGGTAGCCGGGTCGGCCTTGGCCAGGGCCAGGTAAGTGACCGGACCGACCAGGACGGGACGTGTCACGTAGCCCCACTCGCGGGCGTCGGTGAAGCGGCGGGTGATCGTGTCGTCGGCGAAGCGCAGCGGCGTATCGGGGCCGATCTCGGGAACGAGGTAGTGGTAGTTCGTGTCAAACCACTTCGTCATCTCTTCGGGGCCGACCTTGTCGTCACCGCGGGCGAGCGCGAAATAGAGGTCGAGGCCCTCGCGGCCGGCGAAGCGCGGCGGGATGGCACCCAGGAGGATGGTTGCGTCCAGGACGTGGTCGTACAGGGAGGGCGCGTCGGCCAGGGACGCGTCGGAGGGGTTCAGGCCCAGCTCGACGAGGCGCGCGAGGTTCTCCTTGCGCAGATCATTCGCGGCCTGGATCAGCTCGGCGTCGGTGATGCGCCCGGCCCAGCGGGCCTCGAGGGCGCGCTTGAGCTCACGGCCACGGCCGATACGCGGATAGGCCAGGATCGTGGCGGTAGGGAACTGCGTGGTCGCAGCAGACATGGTGTTCTCCTTGGGTGTGCTACTCGTTCGGCGTGCGCGGGTGGGGCCCGCACCCTGCCGCAGGGTGGATGGTGGTGCGCCTAGGCGCGGGTATCGGGGGTCGAGGCGCCGGACCGCTCCGGGTCGGGCGTCACCCCCAGGAGGGCCAGGATGTCCAGGACAGGCTTGGCCTTGTTGAAGGTGTAGAGGTGGATACCGGGCGCGCCCGCATCCAAGACAGCGTGGATGAGACGTGACCCGAAGACAGCGCCGAACTCGTCGCGCGCCTCCTGGTACGGGTAGTCCGACAGCGTCGTCAGCAGGTATTCGGGGACCTCGATGCCAGTGAGGTCCTGGACGCGGCGCAGGCGAGCCGGGTCGGTGGCCGGCAGCAGACCGGGCACGATCGGGATCGTGACGCCAGCGCGGCGTGCGCGTTCGACGAAGGAGGCGTAGACCTCGGCATCCCAGAAGAGCTGCGTGATCGCGAAGGAAGCACCGGCAGCCTGCTTGACGAGGAGACGCTCGACTTCCTGCGCGGGCGTGGTTCCGGCCGCGGGATTACCCGCCGGGAAGGTGGCCACCGCGATCGTCAGCGGCTTGAACGCGGAGCGCAGGGCCTCGCCCGGGTGAGCGTCGCAGCGGCGCTTTTCGACAGTGCGGATGAGGTGGATGAGCTCGGTTGCGCTACTGACGCCGCCGGGCCCGGGCTCCCAGTCGTCCTGCCCCACCGGCGGGTCACCACGCAGAGCCAGGAAGGTTCGAACGCCCGAATCAAGGTAGTCGTAGACGGTGGAAACAACCTCTTCGGTCGAGTTACCCACGCAGGTCAGGTGCGCGATCGGCTGGATCGGCGTATCACGCACGAGGCGATGGACCGTCGAGCGGGCGTTGGAACGGTCCTTGCCACCGGCGCCATAGGTGACGGACATGAAGTCGGGGCGCACGCGCAACAGCTGGTCAACGGTGTTCCAGAAGGGTTCTTCCAGGGAGGGCTTGCGCGGGGGCATGACCTCGAAGGACAGGAGCGTGGGCTCGTGGTCGTGGGTGCAGGGACAGGCGTATTCGTCGTCGGAGAAGGGCACGATGTAACTCTCGTGTTGCGGCTAGCCCTCACGTGGGTGCGCATCGGCGCGGGTTTTGGCAGTGGGGTCGAGCCTAAGGAATGGCGGACGTCGGCGTCAGCTGCACATTCGGGCACGAATGGACCCGCACATGCGACGGGTGATGTTCGTTCGTGCGTTCATGCACCCAGTATGTCCGCCTTCGCGTGGGTGACGCAGGAGGGGTCCACGGAACGGGAGTTTGTGACAGCGCCCGTCTCACGTCGACAGTGAGGATGATGCTCATTCGTAGTGGCTTTGCCCGACGAGGCTTCACATCGGCGCGCGGCCTGTGAGCGTGCTAGACACACGCGCGGCGAGCTGCACTCGGAGGCGCAGGCCTGCCCCACCCGCATCCCACGGGTCGGACTGCGCTCCTGAGTCGCGGTGCTGCACGGGATCGTATCCGACGTTCCAACTCGGCCCTGCGGCACACTTCATCCAGCGCGTTCGCGGATAGGTTATGCACATACGGATAGGTTATGCGCATACGGATAGCTTATTTACCTATCCGCATCGCCGTAACCTATCCGCATCGCGGTAACCTATCCGCATGCGCGAGGCAGCCCCGCCGCACACACCCGTCATCACGACGACTCACCGGCGTTTATCGGCACCCCGGCTGGCCAGCTCTGCGCTAGTGAGGGGCCTTGCATCCGTGAGGGAGCCTGACGCCAGCGGTAATGGTGGGGGTTTTGCAGCATTTGGAGCCTCCTTTCGGCGTGTCGCCGGCGTGTCGCGCCCCTAATGGCGCAAATCCCCCCATTTTGTGGCGGTGAGATCTTGGTTCTCGGCGATGAGGTCGCGATTCGGGTTGGAGTGGCGCCCACATCGCAGACCGCTTCGGTGAAAACGTTGAAATTGGGTTGTTGCGGCTGAGGCGGTGTGTGTTGGGCATAATGGTGCCCGGAGTGGCGTGTAGCTCGCACGCGAACCGCTGAATATGCGCGTTAACCCCTTGATACGCACGTAAACCTCTCGACATGCACGTGGGCGGCGATGCCCACGCGCATATCATCGGGCCCGCGTGCGAGGTGTCGGGCCCACGTGCGAGGTGTCGGGCCCACGTGCGCGGCGAGGAGCGCAGGCAGCTAGCACGCTTCGGCGAACTGCACCCCCGAACCAGAGCACCCATACCAGGCAACGCGTTCGACCACGCGTTTGTCCACACATCATGCACGTGGGGCATCAACGTCCCCACAATGAAACAACCATCGTCAATGTAAATTGTCGACCACCAGCAAACCGAAAAGCCACCACGAGGCCAACACGTTTTGCCCATCCTCCAAGTTGGCTCCCACCACCTTCAAGGCCAACTTTTCTCTACTAACAAGCCGAAAAGTCACCACAAAACCAACACGTTTTGCCCTTTAATTCGTATACGAAAGCGGGCCGCCCAGTGGGCGACCCGCTTCATGTCAAACGTGCGTTTGATCAGTCAGCGATCGAGGCGACGCGACGAGCAAGCTTGGACTTGCGGTTCGCGGCCTGGTTCTTGTGG
>USPB01000073.1 GCA_900556405.1 uncultured Actinomyces sp. | reverse complement strand
TCCTGGTCGGCCACGCGCAGCGCTCCTACTACGGGCCGCTCCTGAAGGCGGGCGTACGCATTCACCTGTACCACAAGCCGCGGATGCTCCACTCGAAGTACATGATCGTCGACGACAGCCTGTGCATCATCGGCTCGTCCAACATGGACGTGCGCTCCTTCGGACTCAACTATGAGATCGTGCTCGTCGCCGACAGTGCGCGCCTGGTTGAGATGCTGCACGGCAACGATGAGCGCACGCGCGGGCAATCCCGCGAGCTCACGTACGAGGAGTGGAAGGGACAGCCGTGGCACGTCCACTACGTCGACAACGTGTGCCGACTGGGGAGTTCACTCCTGTGAACGTTCACGATGGAACGGGTATCAATCGCTCCACTGAGAGGGAAAAGAAAGCTTTGTCGAACGCACTGTCAGGCGCTCTCGATGTGAACCCCTTCGTTGGGGAAGGGGGTGCGTACGGCTCCGTGCGTCCCGCCTACCCGGACGAGGCCGTGGCCGCGTTGATCGAAGCGGCGCAGCGCGCGCGAGGTGCTGACGCGTCGGGGCAGGGCGGCCCGCTGCGAGCGGCCGACATCGGCGCGGGCACCGGCAAGATGAGCGAGAGCTTGGCTCGCTCCGGTCTCCTCGTGGACGCGGTTGAGCCCTCGGAGGCGATGCGTGCCCAGGCCTCGCCGATCGAGGGTGTGACGTGGCATGACGGCGTTGCTGAGCAGACGGGGTTGCCGAACGACCTGTACGACATCGTTGTGTTTGCGCAGTCGTGGCATTGGGTGGATTCGGAGCGTGCGGGCCTCGAAGTGGAGCGCATTCTCGCCCCGGGAGGAGCGCTCGGGATCGTGTGGAACCAGATGGATGTGTCGATCCCGTGGGTGCACCGGCTGACGCGCATCATGCGCTCGGGCGACGTGCACCGCCCCGACAAGCCACCCACGCCGGGCGGTGACTTCGCGCCGATGACCCTCACACAGGTCGCCTGGGAGGACCGCATGACCCCCGAGCAGATCCTCACCCTGGGGACGACGCGCTCCTCGTACATTCGCTCCACGGAAGCGGGGCGGGCGCGCATGCAGGCGAACCTGCGCTGGTACCTGTATGAGCACCTTGGCTACGCGCCGGGGGAGCAGGTTACGATCCCCTACACGTCCCTCGTGTGGCTCACCCACCTGTGAGGGCGGGGCTGCTGTGTGAGTCAGCGGAAGGAAATCTCTTTTTTGGTCTTGTTGTCGAACCAGCGTCGGCGTCCCGACTGTTCCGGGGGCGAAGGCGGAGTCCGCGAGACGTCACTGCTCCACCTGCTCTTCCGGGCCTCGTGCCCCTCCTGAAGCGCGAGGCTACCCCTGGCACAATGGGACCATGGGTCTGTCGTTTCTGGGAGTGATCGCTGCCCTCGCCATGTATGCGGTGAGCGTCGCGCCGTCGCTGATGGCACGCTCCTGGGCATGGCACGCGGTCGCCTCGGGCGTCCTCGTCGCTTGCGGGTACGTCGGCGGCGTCATCGTCCAGAACGTGGGCGCCCGCATCATCGCCATGACGGGCCTGACCATTCGCGCATCCGAGCCCGTCGAGATCGGTTTCCGCGTCTGCGCCGCAGTACTCTTCGCGATGTGGTGGCTGTACGCCGTCATCCAGTCGTATCGCCGAGCCCGCGTCGCCGCCAGACTCGTGAGCATGCCGGGAGAGACCTTCGGAGAGTACCTCCTGGGAACCGCCGGAACCGTCGTCGTCGCATGGTGCCTCATCGCGATCGTGGGTGCTCTGAACAGCCTCGGACGCATGCTTATCGCCGCGCTCGGTGACTACATGCCGCACCCCATTGCTGTCGTCGTCGGCGTGGCGATCCTGACCGTCATGGTCTTCTTCCTGACCTCGAACGTGATCCTACGCGGCGGCATTGGCTTCTTCCGTCATCACGCCGAGCAGATGAACACGCGCACCGCGCGCGGCATCTACAAGCCCTTCGTACCCGAGCGCTCCGCCTCCCCGGCCTCGCCCGTCACCTGGGAGTCGGTCGGCGGTCAGGGGCGCGTCTTCCTCGGCCGAGGCCCCTCGCGCCTCGATATCGCCCAGGTCAGCGGCGGCGAGGCCATGGAACCCATCCGCGTCTATTCCGGCATGCCCACGGGCGGGGCGGGCATCGAGGTGGCCGCGGCGACCGTCGTCGCCGAGCTGCGTCGCACGGGCGCATTCGATCGCGCTGTCATTCTTATTGCCGCGTCGACCGGGTCCGGCTGGGTCGACGAGTGGCAGGTTCAGCCCCTCGAGTTCCTCACGCGCGGCAACTGTGCGACCGCCTCGTTGCAGTACTCCTACGTGCCCTCGGCCCTCAACTGGCTGACCGGCCTCGAGCCCGCGCAGGAGGCGTCGGCCGCGCTCTTCCGTGCCGTGCGCGCCGAGCTCGACACGATGGACGAGGCCGACCGACCCGCGCTCTTCGTGTGCGGCGAGTCCCTGGGTGCCTTTGCCTCGCAGTCGGTGTTTTCCTCGGTCGAGGAGGCGCTGGGCCAGGTGGATGGTGCCCTGTGGGTGGGCACCCCGGCGTTCACGCCGATGCACGCCGAGCTCACGGCTGAGCGCCACAAGGGCAGCCCCGAGGTGGCGCCCGTCGTCTACAACGGGCGGCGCGTGCGCTTCGTGAACGAGCCCTCCGACCTGCGCACCGACTTGTACGGCCGCGAGCTGGGTCCGTGGGGATTCCCGCGCCTCGTCTACGCTCAGCATCCCTCCGACCCGGTCGTGTGGTGGAATCGCAAGCTCCTGTGGAACCAGCCGGATTGGCTGCGTGAGCGTGCGGGGCGCGATGTGTCCCGCTTCGTCGAGTTCACGCGCTTCGTGACCTTCATTCAGGTGCTTGCTGACCTGCCCGTCGCGGGTACGGCCCCCGGCGGCCACGGTCATACCTATAACGAGGAGCTGATCCCCCTGTGGCGGGCAATCCTCGGCTTTGATCGCCTCTTCGACGAGGCGCCGACCCACCCGCGTCTAGCGGCCCTCGACGGGTCTTGGGTGGACGAGGCAATGGTTCGGCGCATCGGCATCGTGGTGCGGGCGAACCTGGAGCTGTCAGACCGCCAGTAGGGCCTGACCGCGTCTTGGTGTCCGGCGCGGCACTTTGTCAGCATTGACGTGTGACAACGTACTACTTCGTTTCGCTCTCTCTCGGTATTTGCCGTGGCAAGTAACCGCTCTCTATGCCCGTTATTTCAGGAATGTCGGCGTTTGAGTTGTGGGAAAACGTGCTTTGTCAAACGAACATATGTGCAGTGGTCAGTGAACGTGTTGAAACTTTGCTGGCCAGAGCGTTGAGGGCGCCCTTATTTCCCCTCATAATGCCTTGTAGCTACTGAATGGTAAGTGAGTAAGCCGTTGCTAGGTATCTGGTTGCGCAGTATCGTGCGGATTGTGAGCCGATGAACCTAACCGGTCGGTATGGCTCGCACGAATCAACATTGGAGTGAGCATGTCATACACATTTCACAGGGCGTTGATCGCAGCCCTGGCGACCGGCGCAATGGCAGCGTCTGGCGTCGCCTTCGGCGCTCCCGCCCTGGCAGCAACCCCCGCGCCCGACACGGACGGGCCGATGATCTCCAACCTCGCTACCACCAGCGAGGGTATCGGCGGTCAGGTCACCTTCTCCGTCACCGACAATCCCGGGCTGTCCAGCATTGACCTGCGTGACCCCGCGACCGACGCGATCTTCTACCATCGTGTCGTCGACTTCCCTGGCAATGTCACCGACGACGGCCTTCATCACTACCTCTTCACCATCAAGTTCTCCGACATTCAGGCCGCCTGGTCCCAGGCTGGCCATACCGATGCCCTCCCCGCGACCGTCACGCTCGTCGCCTGGGGCAGTGACGGTCTGCCGTCCAAGCGCGCCGATGTCGCGATCACACCCGTTGCCATGTCCTCCCTCGACTTCGGTATCGAGTCCGGTCAGCTGAACATGACTGTCGGTCAGCAGACGTACATCGGCGTCACGCACAAGCCGGACAATGCCAACATGACGAAAGTCAACTGGACTGGTGACGATATCGACGTCCTGAATGTCGATGATCGCTCGGGCCGCGTGACTGCCCTGAAGGAGGGCTGCTCGGACGTCCGAGCCGTCGCTGACTACATGGATCCCACGGCCTTCGACCCGGTGATGGCTACCGTCCAGGTCTGCGCCAGTGAGCTGGGCAAGGACGAGATTGCGGTCAATTTCCTTCGCGTGGACTTCGAGGAGGGTGAGACTGTCACCCTCAAGCCGCTGCTGCCCGAGAAGTTCAAGGATGCCACCCTGTCCTGGAGCCTCGAGTATGACGGCGTGGTCATCCTGAAGGTGGCCGAGGACGGCAAGAGCGCGACGATCACCGGCGGTAACGCCGTTGATTGGAATCAGGTGAACCTGACCGCTACTCTGCCCGACGGAACCGAGGCAAGTGCGACGACGATCGCCGTTGTCAAGTCCGTGAAGCACGATGCGACGGCGCCCGCGCCGTGGGTTGACCCCGCGCCGCAGCCGCAGCCTGACCCGCAGCCTGCTCCCGATCCGCAGCCTCAGCCCGAGCCTCAGCCGCAGCCTGACCCCCAGCCTGCTCCGGATCCCCAGCCCCAGCCTCAGCCCGATCCGCAGCCCGCTCCGGATCCCCAGCCCCAGCCTCAGCCCGAGCCTCAGCCTGCCCCCTCGGGCGCCTGGATGCTGGACTCGATCGGCTGGTGGTACCGCAACGCTGACGGCACCTACCCGGCGAATACCTCAATGGTGATCGACGGACGCACCTACCGCTTCGATGGACGCGGCTACATGCGCACTGGTTGGGTCATGGACGGCGGCGCCTGGTACTACCACGATGGCTCCGGCGCGCAGCTCACCGGCTGGCAGATCGTCCGCGGTTCCTGGTACTTCCTGGGTGACAACGGCGCGATGCGCACTGGTTGGGTCATGGACGGCGGCACCTGGTACTACCTGCACGGCTCCGGTGCGATGGCCACCGGTTGGATCAACCTGGGCGGCACCTGGTACTACCTGCACGGCTCGGGCGCGATGCTCACCGGCTGGCAGATGATCGGCGGTTCCTGGTACTTCCTGGGTGACAACGGCGCGATGCGTACCGGTTGGGTCATGGACGGCGGCACCTGGTACTACCTGCGCGGCTCCGGTGCGATGCGCACCGGTTGGGTCATGGACGGTGGCGCCTGGTACTACCTGTCTCCCTCGGGAGCCATGGTGACGGGCACGCACACCATCAACGGCCGCAGCTACACCTTCAACGCCTCGGGCGTGTGGATCCCGTGATCTGATCGAGGCCTCGCCGACAGGTAACAGTCCGGGCCCAGGAACGCAGCAACGCGCTCCTGGGCCCGGATTCTCGTTAGACGCTTCAGCTCCGCTTCACGTATCAATAAGCAATACCGTGATTGTCACCCGTGCTTGGTGCGGTATTTTGTGAGGAGACGGCTGGTACACCGATGTACCGGATGCCACCGGCACGCCGTCCCCCCACACATTTGGAGAAGGCTTATGTCAACGAAGAAACCGGCTGCCCTCCTCGCCTTCGTCGGCGCCTGCGCGCTCGCGGTCACCGGGCCGGCCACCCTGGCCTCGCCCCTGTCCGCGGGCCCGTCCGGCGCCCGCGATGGCGCAGCTGCGTCCCTGCCTGCGGGCGATATTGATACGGCGCTGACCTCGAAGAGCGGGCAGTCCGCGCCCGCCTCGAGTGCCGACAATGAGGATCCGGCGCGCGTCGTCGGCGTCATCGTCCAGCTCGAGGATGGCGCATCCCGCGAGGGCGCGATCGACGAGATCAACCGGGCTGTGGCTGCTCAGTTCCCCGGTGCCTCGGCCCAGGTAGAGCGCGAGTATGACAACGTCCTGACGGGCTTCGCCCTCAAGGCTCCCGCCGGTGCGCTCGACGCGATCCGTCGCGCCCCGGGCGTGCGCGCAGCGTTCCTCGAGCGCGAGGGGCACGTGAACGATGGAGCGACCCTCGATGCCGAGGGAGGCCTCGAGGCCTCGCAAAACGGCGGGCAGGACCCCGCCAACCTGAGCGCCCAGCTGATGATGCGCACCGACCAGGTCGCGCAAAAGGGCGAAGGAAAGGTCATCGCCGTCATCGACACGGGCGTCGACACGACCCACCAGGCGTTTACGGGCGAGCTTGCAGGAACGCCTCCGCTCACCCCGCAGAAGGTTGCCGCGCTGACGTCGCAGCTGGGCGAGGGTAAGACCGGAGTCTACATCTCGCAGAAGTTCCCCTTCGCCTACGACTACGCGGACGGTGACAACGACGCGTCGCCGCGCGAGGGAGGCTCCGGCTTCCACGGCACGCACGTCGCCGGCATCGCTGCGGGCAACGCCGACAAGATCGTCGGCACCGCCCCGAACGCGCAGGTGATCGTCGCGAAGGTGACGCGCAGCGAGGACGACGCGCTGCTGGACTCGGCGCTGCTCGCCTCCCTCGACGACATGCTCGTCCTGCACCCCGACGTCATCAACCTGTCGCTCGGCTGGACGGCCGGCATGGATAACGAGGCCGACACGGTTTACGCGACCGTGTACAAGAAGCTCCAGGACGCGGGCATCACCGTCAACGCGGCCGCGGGCAACGCCTTCTCCACCGGGTATGGCAACAACTCCGGCAAGGGCCTGCCCTACGCCTCGGACCCCGACTCCTCGGTCATTGACGAGCCCGCGACCTACTCCTCCGTGGTCGCCGTCGCCTCCGTCGAGAACGCGCTCATCCGTAACGCCTTCACCGTTAACGGGAAGGACATCGGCTACCAGCGCTCGCGCGGTATGAACGGCGAGAAGGTCGCCTACTTCTCCGACCTGCCCGCCGGCACCTACGAGTACGTGGATGCCGGGTTCGCCTCCGAGGAGGACGTCGCCGCCCTCAAGGAGAAGTACCCGGACGGCCTCGCCGGCAAGATCGCCCTGGTCTCGCGCGGCAAGATGACCTACCAGAAGAAGGTCGAGAACCTCTACGGCCTGCACCCCGCGGGCATCCTCGTCTACAACAACGTGTCCGTCGGCTCGCTCATCATCATGAACCTGACGACGCAGGACATGCCCGCCGCGTTCATCTCCCAGGCCGACGGCCAGGCCATGCTGGACGCCCCCGAGCACAAGCTTTCGATCGCCGAGGGGCAGGTCCTGCCGCAGTCATCCATCTACGAGGCCTCGGAGTTCTCCTCGTGGGGCGTGTCCCCGGACCTGCGTCTCAAGCCTGAGATCGCGGCGCCTGGTGGCAACGTTTTCTCGTCGATACCGAACGGTGCGTACGAGCAGACCTCGGGCACCTCGATGGCCACGCCCCAGATGGCTGGCATCAGCGCGATCGTCCTGCAGCGCGTCCAGTCCGACCCGCTGTTCGCCTCTATGAGCGCGCGCCAGCAGGCTGATGTGGTCCAGAACCTCATCATGGGCACCGCCCGCCCGTTGACCGATGCGGCTCAGACGACGGGTGCGCTCTATTCCCCGCGCAAGCAGGGTGCGGGCCTGGTGGACGCCTTGGCGGCCACGACCTCGTCGGTGTACCCGACCGTGGTGGGGGCCGCGGAGCAGTCCCGGCCCAAGGCGGACCTGGGGGACGGCACGAAGGGCTGGCACTTCGACGTCACGTTGCATAACCTGTCCGGCACGGCTGCGACCTATGAGTTGAGCTCTCAGGCGCTGTCGGAGATTGTGGACGGTGGGTTCTTCACGGAGCATTCCTCGGATTGGCGAGGCCATGGTGTGGAGATCACGTACTCGGGCGCCGCGTCTGCGTCGGCTGAGGATGCGACGGTGATGGTCCCGGCGAGCGGCGAGGCCACGGTCGGCATCGACGTCACGCCCGGCAGCGAGTTCGCCTCCTACGTCGCTGACAACACGCCCAACGGCACGTTCTTGGATGGTTTCGTGCGCTTCGCGTCGAAGACGGAGGGCCAGCCGGATCTGGCTGTGCCGTACCTGGGCTTCTACGGTGACTGGGGCAAGGCACCCATTTTCGACGCGCTCGCCTCTGTGGGCGGGGCGCACACCCGGGCCTCGGATATCGTCAACGGCCAGACCGGCGCCTCCCTCGGCTACAACCCGCTCGTCAAGGTGGCCGACCGCGCCGGCAACCCGAATCCGCAGCGCTACGTGATCTCGCGGTCCACGGCCTCGGGCGCCCCGACGATCCTCGAACCGCGCACGGGCACGCTGCGCAGCGTCCACACCCTTAACGCCGCGTACACGAACGCCGCAGGAGAGAAGGTTGCATCCTTCACGCGTTACCAGAACTGGAAGTCGGGTATCAGCCCGAGTACCGGCAGGATGACCTGGGTCGAAGAAGGCCACGAGCCGACGTCGCTCGACCTGCGTTCCGATGCATTCAAGGGCTTGCCGGACGGTGCCTACAAGCTGACGCTGTCGGCGCACAACGACGGTCCTTCGCAGGTGGAGCAGTCGATCTCTTACGATTTCCGTATCGATACGGTTGCGCCCGTTGTCTCCAACGTGACCTACACCGGGGAGGGCCAGGACATGGTCGTCTCCTTCGACGTCTCCGACTCCTCGCCGCTGGCTGGGATTGACGTGCATGACCCGGCCGATGGCCTGTGGTTCTACCGCTACGTTTTCTCAGACAGGGAGGGTAGCCTCGGGGCGGATGGGACCTACACGTACCACGTTGAGGTTCCCTTCAAGGATATTGATGCTGCGTGGGGTTACCAGGGTGGCTCGGGCAGCGTCATTGCCCACCCGTACCTGTTGGCCTGGGACTACGGCCTCAACCACTCCGAGGCCGCGACCCTCGATCTGCCCAGCGATAACCCCGGCACGTCCGAGGCGTGCGCGAGCACCGAGGGCGGCAACTGGGTCAAGGACGGCGCCGGCTGGTGGTATGCCTGTGCAGGTGGCAAGGATTACCTCAAGGGCGGCTGGTTCACGATCAACGGCTCGGATTACCTGTTCGGCCCGTCGGGCTACATGGCGACCGGTTTCCTGAAGCGGGTTGACGGCCAGTGGGTCTACGCGAATGAGTCCGGTGCCCTCGTGGGTGGCTGGGTGCGTGATGGCGGCTCCTGGTACTACCTTGACCCTGCGACCAAGGTGATGAAGACCGGCTGGGTTGCAGATGGTGGTTCCTGGTACTACCTCACGGGTTCCGGTGCTATGGCGTCCGGCTGGGTCAACGACGGTGGCTCCTGGTACTACCTGAACGCTTCCGGAAAGATGGCCACCGGCTGGCTCAACGTGGGCGGCTCCTGGTACTACCTGTCTCCCTCCGGCGCCATGCTGACGGGCACACAGGTCATCAACGGACGCACCTACGTGTTCGACGCGAACGGAGTCTGGGTGCGCTAATGCGCGTCTGCTCTGGATCACTGATTCGCTGATTCACGAGGCCGGGGCCCGGGAACGCTCACTGCGAGCGC
>USPB01000072.1 GCA_900556405.1 uncultured Actinomyces sp. | reverse complement strand
CCACAAGAACCAGGCCGCGAACCGCAAGTCCAAGCTTGCTCGTCGCGTCGCCTCGCTCGGTGACTGAGCGCGAACGATAGTTTGACGTGAAGCGGGCCGCCCACTGGGCGGCCCGCTTTCGTATCCCCACTCCCCCGTGCGCGCGCATGGTCGGTGCCCCCACCCCCATCGCCTCCACGCTCCGGCACGGGGCGCGCATGACGAAGCCCCGACCTCGTCACAACAACGAGGCCGGGGGTCAGTCGATCCGTCAGTGCTTACTCGAGCTCGAAGGCGCCCGTGTAGAGCTGGTAGTACACGCCCTTCTGGGCGATCAGATCGTCGTGGCTACCGCGCTCGATGATGCGGCCGTGGTCCAGGACCATAATCGCGTCCGAATTGCGCACCGTCGAGAGGCGGTGGGCAATCACGAAGACCGTACGCCCCTCCATGAGGTTGTCCATGCCCTGCTGCACGAGGGCCTCGGTACGCGTGTCGATCGAGGAGGTCGCCTCGTCGAGGATCATCGCCGGCGGGTCGGCCACGGCGGCGCGCGCGATCGACAGGAGCTGGGCCTGCCCCTGCGAGAGGTTCGAGCCGTTGCCGGTCAGCATCGTGTCGTAGCCCTCGGGCAGTCGCCGGATGAAGGAGTCCGCGTTGGCCAGCTTCGCAGCGGCGATGCACTCCTCGTCCGTGGCGTCCAGACGGCCGTAGCGGATGTTCTCCATGACCGTGCCCGTAAACAGCTTGACGTCCTGCAGGACGACGCCAAGGGAGCGGCGCAGGTCCGGCTTGTGGATCTTGTTGATGTTGATGCCGTCGTAGCGGATCTTGCCGTCGGCAATGTCGTAGAAGCGATTGATGAGGTTCGTGATCGTCGTCTTGCCGGCACCCGTGGCACCCACAAAGGCGATCTTCTGGCCGGGCTTGGCCCACAGGGAGATGTCGTGCAGGATCTGCTTCTCGCCGTCGTAGGAGAAGTCGACGTCCTCCATGACGAGCTCGCCGCGCAGGCGCGTGTAGGTGACGGTGCCGTCGGCCTTGTGGGGGTGGCGCCACGCCCAGATTCCCGTGCGCTCCTCGGTCGGCTCAAGAGTGCCGTCGGGCAGCTCGTGCGCACGCACGAGGGTCACGTAGCCCTCGTCCTCCTCGGGCTCCTGGTCGATGAGGGCGAACACGCGGCCCGCGCCCGCCATACCCAAGGCGATCATCGGGACCTGCATGGACATCTGGCCGATCGTCTGTGAGAAGTTACGGACCATGCCCAGGAAGGACACAACCACGCCGACCGTGATGACGTCGACGCCAAACAGGTGAATGTTCGGCGTCTGCTCCAGGATCATGACGCCGCCAACGATGGCGATGACGACGTACATGATGTTGCCGATGTTGCCCAGGGCAGGCATCAGTACGTTGCCGTAGATGTTCGCCTTCTGCGAGGAGTCGAAGAGCTTCTGGTTGAACTCCACAAATTCATCCTTGGCATCCTGCTCGTGATTGAAGACCTGGACGACCTTCTGGCCGTCCATCATCTCTTCGATGAAGCCCTCTTCATCCGCCAGCGCAGCCTGCTGAGCCTTCATGAAGCGGCCCGACAGGCCTCCAAGCTTGCCGGTCAGGAAGGCCATGAGCGCGCCCACGAGGAGCACAACGAGGAACAGCCACACGGAGTAGTAGAGCATCGTGCCAATCAGCACGATGATGGTCAGGCCCGACTGGATGAGCGTCGGGATCGACTGGCCGATCAGCTGGCGGATCGCGTCCGTGTCGTTCGTGTAGGTCGACATGATCGCGCCGTGGGGGTGCGTGTCGAAGAATCGCAGGGGCAGGCGCTCCATTGAGTCGAACATGTCGTCACGCATGTGCTTGAGTGTCCCCTGCGTCACGATCGCCATGGCACGCGTGTAGATGAAGCTGCCGATGACACCGGCGCCAAAGATGACGGCCATCGTGACGACGAGGCGTACCAGGGTTCCTCGCACCGCGTCGAAGCCGCTCACCAGGCCCGGGGTCACGACGTTGTCGACGATCTGCTGCATGAAGATCGAGCCGACGGCCGAGGCCACGGATGCGAGGATGATGCACACAATCGTCAGGCAGATGCGCACCGGATAGTGCCGGAAGACGTAGGCCATCAGGCGGCCGAAGGGACGCTCGATACCCTCGAGCTTGTCAGCGTCGTCGATTCGGGAGTTGCGCGTGCGTGCCATGTCAGGCCACCTCGCTTTCGCTCGCGGCGTTCTGGGAATCGTAGATCTCTCGGTACTCGCCGCCCGCTGCCATCAGCTCCTCGTGGGTGCCACGTTCCTTGATACGACCGTCGTCCAGGACGATGATCTGATCGGCATGCTGGACCGAGGAGAGGCGCTGGGCGATGATGATCGTCGTCGTTCCCGGGAGCTCGGTCTCAAAAGCATTGCGAATCAGCGAGTCGGTCTTCGTGTCCACGGCGGAGGTCGAGTCATCCAGGATGAGGATCTTCGGGTTCTTCAGCAGCGCACGAGCGATACACAGGCGCTGCTTCTGGCCACCCGACACGTTGCTGCCACCTCGGGAGATCACGTAGTCGTAGCCCCCGGGTAGCTGCTGGATGAACTCGTCGGCCTGCGCAAGCTTGCACGCATGCTCGATCTGCTCGTCGGTGGCCTCGGGGTTACCCCAGCGCATGTTCTCCTTGATCGTGCCAGAGAACAGAACATTCTTCTGCAGGACGACGGAGACCGCGTCGCGCAGAGCGCTCAGCTCGTAGTCGCGCACGTCGCGTCCGCCGACCTTCACGGATCCCTCGGAGACGTCGTAGAGGCGGCAGATCAGCTGGATCAGCGAGGTCTTGGAGGAGCCGGTGCCGCCCACGACGCCGAGCGTTGAGCCGGATTCGATGCGCAGATTGATGTCAGACAGGGCGTTTTCTTCGGCGCTCGCCGAATACTTGAAGGACACGTCCTCGAAGACGACGGAACCATCCGCAACGTCGGTCGCGCCGTTCTCGGGTGAGGTCAGCGACGGCTCGTGGTTGAGAACCTCGGCGATACGGTGCGCGGACTCTGCGGCCATCGTCGTCATGACGAAGATGAAGGCGAGCATCAGCATATGTGTCAGGATCTGGATGCCGTAGGTGATGAGGGCGGTGAGTCCGCCCTTCGTCAGCTCTGTCGCTCCCGAGTTGATGATGATCGACGCGCCAACGTAGTCGACGGCCACGATCGCCGCGAAGATGAAGAACATCATGACGGGGCTGTTGAGCGCGATGAGCTTTTCAGCGTTCGTGAAGTCCTTGCGCACGTCCTGCGAGGCAGCGCGGAACTTGGTGGTCTCGTAGTCCTCGGTCACGAAGGATTTCACGACGCGAATCGCCGCGACGTTCTCCTGGACGGAATTGTTCAGAGCGTCGTACTTCTTGAAAATACGGCGGAAGATCGGGAAGGCAACAAGCACGATGACCGCCAGGATGATGGCGAGCACCGGCACCATGCCGAGGAAGATGAGGGCCATCTGCACGTTGATACGCCACGCCATGACGATCGAGAAGACGATCATGAGGGGCACACGTACAGCGATGCGGATGAGCATGCCGAAGGCGTTTTGCACGTTGGTGACGTCCGTGGTCATGCGGGTGACCAGGGAGGACGTCGAGAAGCGGTCGATGTCCGCAAACGAGAAGTCCTGCACCTTAAAGAAGAGATCCTGGCGCAGGTTCTTCGCCAGGCCCACCGAGGCGGTCGCAGCGAAACGTGCGGAGAGGATACCGCAGGCAAGTGAGGCGAAGGCCAGCCCGGTCAGGATCAGGCCCAGGCGCATGACGGGGCTCAGGGATACGCCGTCGAGTGCATCCACGAGCGAGACCATGGTGAGCGGGATCAAGCACTCGAGGACCACTTCCCCGATGATGAACAGCGGGGTCAGGATCGAGGCGGTCTTAAACTCGCGTAGCCTCCCCACCAGCGTGCGGATGGTTTTCATGTATCTCCTCTTCACTCCCTACGGGCGTCCGATAGACGAGGCCGGGGCGCGCATTCAGCGCCCGTGCAGCCTGCAGATGGTGATAATTGCTTTTTCGATAGCGCGCTGGGGGTCCCGCGACGCACCCTTTGTTTCGGCGTCTGCCGTGGCGATGGCGCCGAAGGCCCCTGCCAGCGAGGCGTCGGACCAGCCGCGCAGCTCACGCCTCGCTCGGTCCACCTGCCAGGGGGCCATCTTCAGGGCGGACGCCGATCCACCGATCGATACTTTCGCCATGGCGCGGAACTTCATGGCCAGGGCGGTGACGAGCAGCTGCGGGGCGATGCCGGTCGCGAACGCGTGCCGGGCGAGCGTGAGCGCCTTCGCGGAGTTCCCCGCGACCGCCGCGTCGGCCACGTCGTATCCCGTGGCCTCGACGCGCCCTGACTGATAGCGCCGCACGTCCTCCAGGGTGATGCGTCCGCTCACGTCCGAGAGAAGCTGCGCCAGTGCGCCCGCCATCGCGCGAGGGTCGTTACCCAGCGCGTCCACGAGGGCCTGCTGGGCCTCGGTGTCCATCTGCCGACGCGCGGCCCGCACGTCGGAGGCGATGAGGGCCAGCTTGTCACGGTCGTTTTTCAGCGGATCGGCGGGGATCACGGGCCATTTGGCCTTGGTGATCGTGTCGATGACTTTCTTGCCCCGAGCGTTTCCACCGGGATGGGCCAGGAACATCCACACGTCGGGGGCGGGTGCCGCGCAGTAGGCGATGAGGTCGTTCGCGAGTGCGTCGCTCATGGTCTCGAGGTCCCGGATGATGACCATGCGGGATTCGCCAAAGAGCGAGGGCGAGGCGATCACCTCGAGTTGTCCGGCCTGGTAGGTGGCCGCGTTGATGTCGGTGCGTTCGAGGTTGGGGTCGGCCTCGTGGGCGAGGGCGCGCAGCCGGTCGAGGGCACGGTCGACGAGGAGGCCTTCGGGGCCTTTAATCAACACGATGGGCGCCAGCGTGATCTCGGCTGGGGCCGCCGGGCGCGAACCGCGTGCTGCCACGTCTTCCTGCCTTTCCGCTGTGATAGTAACTCCCTAAGTCTGCCACTCGGCGGCCCCATCTGCGTCCCTCTTTGCCCACGGCGGACAATAGTCGTGGCAGGTGTCACGACGGTTTGACGGCACCCCCATAGTGGCGTCTTACTCCTGCTCTGACGTTTCACTCTCGTCAATGAACTCACTCTCGTCAATGAGCGGAGCTCCCCACCGCGCCCACGCCCTCCACGCGAGCCATCCGCAGCAACAGCAGGCATAGATGCTCACAACGGTCGAGGCCCCGCCGGGCACGGCCACACCGTTTCCAGGCAGGTTCGCACACAAGCGCGCTGTTCCTGCGATCCACGCACTCGCCCACGAGGACACGCGCGCACATGCCGAGGCTAACGGGATACTCAGCGGGGCGAGGAGAGCGCCCACAAGCCCCGCGATCGTCGCGATGGGAACGGCGGGTTCGGCGACAACGTTAGCGATAATCCCCCACACCGGCACGGTTCCGGAGAGTGACACGATGAGGGGTGCGGTCGCGAGTTCCGCGAGGGCGGGCACACAGACCATCTCCACGAGCCGACGCAGCACCCGCCCCACACGCGTATCCCCGCGAATGCGTCGGCGCGAGCGACGAATGAGCGCAGACGACGGGCCAACAACCGCGAGCGCGGCGAGCACGGAGAGCGCGAAGCCGTAGGAGCTCGATGCCCAGGGGTCGATGAGGAGCGTGGCGATCACGACGGCGCTCAGGGCGGCGATGGATTGGCCGTCGCGTCCGAGGATGAGTCCGAGGGCGGCGACGGCGGCGACGCAGACGGAGCGGAGGACTGAGGCTTCGGGGCCGACGAGGATGAGGATTGTGCCCAGGACGAGGATGGTTGCTGTCAGGCGCAGGGTTTTGCGTGCGGGGACGACGAGGGTGACGGTGGCGAGGATGATGACGATGTGGGATCCGGAGACGGCGGTGAGGTGGGTGAGGGAGGTCGTTCTCATGGCTTGGGCGAGGTCTGTGGGCATGCCTCGGTCGTCCCCGATTGCCATGCCGGGCACCAGCGCGCGGGCGTCCCTGGGCAGGGAGGAGCATGCGCGGGCGAAGGTTTCGTGGGTGGTGCGCCTCCAGCCCGCTAGACCGTCGGGCCGCTCGATCAGCCGGGATCGTCTGACGCGGATCGCGCCCACCGACGGCGCGTCTGACGCGAAGGTGGCGTCCAGGGTTCCCCAGATCTCGTAGATGTCGCCGCGCGCGCCGCTGCCCCACCCGGAAGCGTTCACGAGTGCGGTCGCATGGGAGGGTATCCATTCCTTCCCCGCTGCGACGGCCTCGATGCGGACGTGGGCGCGGCGTGTGGTGGAGAAGCCTGACGAGGCCGGGGCTGGGTCGGTCTGCAGGCGTACGCGCGCGTGAATCGGACCGGAGTCGCGGCGTGCGGGGTCTGCGTCGTATTGCTGGCGCGCGACGGATCCGACCGCGAGCGCGCAGGCCATGCACGCGAGGAGCAGTGCGAGGCCGAGCCGGAGCGATCTGGGTGGGGTGAGGGCATGCCGGGGGGCGCGTCGGCCTCGCCTCGAGCACGCGTAGGAGGCGGCGCAGGCGAGGGCGAGGATGGCGCACGCGCCGATGGTCTCCCCGGGCGCGCGGTGTCCCGTCGCCCACAAGGTGGCAACCCAGGTGGCGGCGGCTGCGGGTGCGAGGCGCAGGTCGATCATGCGGGGAGCGCATTGTGAGTCGCTCATGCACACACTCCGGGTCGTATCTTCTCGATGAGTGAGGGGCCGATGCCGGGGACGTCGTCGAGTTCGTCGACGGATGTCAGGCGTGGGTGCGTGGATCTGTAGGTGACGATGCGCTTGGCGAGGGCGGGGCCGATGCCGGGTAGCGTCTGGAGTTCTGTCTCGGTGGCGGTGTTCAGGCGGACGCAAGCTCCCGCGGCCGTGTCCCCTTCGGGCGTCGAGGGCGGCGGTGACTCCCCTGCGACGCCGACCCGTATCTGTTCCCCATCAACGAGGATGCGTGCGAGGTTGATCGACTCCAGGTCGGCCTCGGGCAGAGCTCCTCCCGCTGCGGTGATGGCGTCGACGACGCGGGAGGAGGCGGGAAGGGTGAGTACTCCGGGAGAGGCAACCGCTCCGGAGACGTAGACAACAACGTCTGTGGCTTGGTCTCCCACCGACACGGACGGAGGTGCGGACGCGGCTGGGGGCGCAGTAGCTGCCGTGGCACCGCTCTCCTGTCGCTCGGAGGAGGATTGGACGAGGCTGTCGGCACGTTGTTGCGTGGCCGCGTGCCTCCATACGCCCACGGCTGCGATGAGCACGACCACGACAATGAGGGCGGCGACGCTCGCTCCTCCGGGGAGGAAGCGGGCGACGCTCGGTTCGGCGGGTTCGTCATCCTCGCTCAGGGCACTGTCGTATACGGCTTTCGTCAGCGCCGCCATGCGCCGACGCGCCAACCATCGTGACACGTTCATGTCCGCACGCTAACCCCGACGCATGGGCTCGGAACACGTGAAATGACACCCCTGTGGATAACTGCTCGGCACGCCCAGGGGCTGTGGATGAATCCCACACTCACCCCGCCCGTGAATAACTCGCATGGGACTGCAGTCCCAAGGGATACTGTTCCGGTAACGTCGAAGTACAGCGGCGCACCGCGCCCAGAGCCGAAAGACCACACCATGAGCGAGAACATCGAGGATCTGAAGGCGCAGCTCGCCGCAGCAGAAGCCGCGGCGAAGGCCGCCGAGGCTGAGGCCGCCCGTGCGAAGGCCGAAGCCCTGCGTCTTCAGCTCGAAGCAGCCGGATCCGCCCCCGCGCAGGAACCCGCCACACAGGCCGAGGCTGAGGCCGCCCCCGCACCCGAGGCTCCCGCCGCCGACGCACCCGCGGCCACCCCGGCCTCGTCCCCCGCCCCGAGCGGCGAACTGTCGGCTTTCGCCACCCAGATCCAGGGCGCCTACTCCTGGGATGTTCCCGCGGTCACGATCGGCACGCTCATCGATGGTGGTGCGCGCGTTCCCGGTGTCAGTGCCAAGATGCCGCTGCCCATGTTCAACCGCCACCTTCTGGTGGCCGGCGCGACGGGCACCGGCAAGACCCGTACCCTCCAGCTCCTGGCCGAGGGCCTGTCCGCGAACGGTTCCTCCGTGCTCCTGTGCGACGTCAAGGGTGACCTGACGGGCCTGGCCGAGGCCGGGGCCAGCTCCGAGAAGCTCCTGAGCCGCACCGCGGCCAACGGTCAGGACTGGGCGTCTGCCTCGTTCCCCGTTGAGCTGCTGAGCCTGGGTGGGGCGGATTCGCAGTTCCCGGGCGTGCCCGTTCGCGCCCAGGTCTCCGACTTCGGCCCGATCCTGCTGGCCCGAGCCCTCTCGCTCAACACGACGCAGGAGCAGGCGCTCCAGCTGATTTTCGCGTGGGCGGACGGCCAGGGCCTCGAGCTCGTGGACCTGCCCGATCTGCGCGCCGTCTTTTCCTTCCTGACCTCGGACGAGGGCAAGGACGAGCTGGCCACGATCGGTGGCGTCTCCAAGGCCACCGCGGGCGTCATCCTGCGCGCCCTGACCGCGCTCGAGTCCCAGGGCGGCGGCCAGTTCTTCGGCGCCCCCGGCTTCGACACGGCTGACCTCATGCGCATGGATTCGACGGGCCGCGGCATCATCTCCCTGCTCGGTGTCGGTGACATTTCTTCGCGCCCAGCCCTGGTCAGCGCGGTCATTATGTTCCTGCTCGCCAACCTCTTCTCCACCCTGCCCGAGGTCGGCGACGTCGAGCGCCCCAAGCTCGTGTTCTTCTTCGACGAGGCGCACCTGCTGTTTGCGGACGCCACCAAGGAGTTCGAGCGTCAGGTCGTCCAGACCGTGCGCCTCATCCGTTCCAAGGGCGTGGGTGTCGTCTTCGTGACGCAGACCCCCAAGGACATCCCCTCCGACGTCCTCGCCCAGCTCGGTTCGCGCATCCAGCACGGCCTGCGCGCCTCCACGCCGGACGACTTCAAGAAGCTCAAGGCCACGGTCCAGACCTTCCCGAAGACGTCCCTCGAACTCGACGAGGTCCTCACCACCCTGGGCACCGGCGAGGCCGTCGTGACCGTCCTGGATCCGAAGGGTAACCCCACCCCGGTCACCCCCGTCGGTATCTGGGCACCCGCCTCCGTGATGGGCCCCGCGTCCGCCGACACGGTCGCGCGCATCAACCAGTCGAGCGTCATCATGGGCCGCTACCGCGACGCCGTGAACCCGGACTCGGCCGAGGAGAAGCTCGAGCGCCGCGCAGCCGAGGCTCAGGCAGCCCGCGAGGAAGCCCTCGCGCAGGAGGAGGCCGCCAAGGAGGCCGAACGCCTGCAAAAGGAGGCCGAGAAGGAAGCCGAGCGCGCCGCGAAGGAAGCCGAGAAGGCCGCCGCCAAGGAAGAGGCTGCCCGCCAGAAGGAAATGGAGAAGCTGCGCCGCCAGGTCGAGAAGCAGCAGGAGAAGGAGGAGGCCGCCCGCCAGCGCGCCGCCGAACGCCGCA
>USPB01000071.1 GCA_900556405.1 uncultured Actinomyces sp. | reverse complement strand
CCTTGCCAAGACCGATGCCTCAGGACAGAGCACACACGTGGGCACCGCCCCCGAGGGGGCCGCCCTGACCATGAGCCTCACGTGCCTGCTCGCCCCCAACGCCTCCGCGCACGAACATGAGATGACCCCTGCCCAGACCAAGGCACTCTCGGAGGCCGACGTCATGGCTGTCTCCGGCGTCGACCTCGAACACTTCCTCGACGATGCTGTCGTCTCCTCGGGCTTCAAGGGGCGCATGGTCGTCACTTCGGGCGTCCTGACCGCCGCCGACATTGACAACCCGGGCGCACCCGACCCTGAGGGGGCCTACACGATCGACCGCGGCAGCGAGCGCGTGAACGTTGCCCCGTGGCCCTTCCCACCGGAAGAAGCGGGCGAAGCCCCCGAGTTCCGCTTCGATCCGCACGTGTGGACCTCGCCAAAGGGTGCCCACGTCCAGGTTGCCAACCTCGGAGCAGGCCTCGCGGCCGCGGCACCGGACGCAGCATCGTCGATCAACGCGGCCACGGCCTCGTACCTGGAGGACATTGACGCTCTCGATCAGTGGACCGCCGAGGCCATTGAGACCGTCCCTGCGGGACAGCGCGTGCTCTTTACCTCCCACGACGCCTTCGGCTACTTCTCGAGGGACTACGGGATCCGCTTCATCGGCGCCGCCCTGTCCGACTTCAACGAGCAGCAGGACGCCACCGCCGACCACATCGCCAAGGCCGTCGCGGCCGTCAAGGAGTCCGGAGCGGTCGCGCTCTTCGCCGAAAACTCCAACAACTCCAAGTCCATCGAGGCGATTGCTCGCGCGGCCGGCGTGACCCCCATCGTGGGCGAGGACGCCATGTACGGCGACTCGCTGGGACCGGATGGCTCCGAGGGAGCCACCTACGTCGGCTCGATCATCCACAACGTGCGCGCCGTGACGCAGGCGTGGGGCGGCACCGTCCCGCAGCTGCCCGAACGGCTGAAGGACCAGTGATGGCACGGCTCGTCTCCTTTCACGACGCGGCGCTGGGGTATGGGAATACCCCGGCGCTGACCGGCCTGACCCTCGACGTGTTCGGGGGCCAGGCCCTCGCCCTTGTCGGCCCCAACGGAGGGGGCAAGACGACCCTCATGCGAGGTATCGTCGGCGGCTGCTCGGTCCTGTCCGGCAGCGTTGAGGTCGACGCAACGCGCATCGGCCTCGTGCCGCAGAGCGCCGACCTGGACCTCACCTTCCCAGTGAGCGCCGCCGAGGTCGTCACGATGGGACTCATCGCCGAGGCCGGCTGGGGCAGGCGCATCACCTCGGACATGCGCGCGCGGGTGAGCGCCGCCCTCGAGCGGGTGAACCTCAGTGACCGGGCGACCCACCGCTTCGGGACGCTCAGTGGGGGCCAGCGCCAGCGTGTCCTCGTCGCACGCGCCCTCGTTGCGCGCCCCGAGCTGGTCATGATGGACGAACCCTTCAACGGCCTCGACGCGCCCAGCCGCGACATCATCACGGGTCTCATCGCGGACCTGACAGCTGACGGCGTCGGCGTCATCGTGTCCACGCACGACCTGTCCCTCGCGCGCGACGTGTGCTCCCAGGCGTGCGTGCTCGCCTCCCGCCTCGTCGCCCTGGGGTCCACCGACGAGGCCCTCGCCCCCGAGGTCTTGGCGCGCGCCTACGGATCGAGCGCCGACGAGGCGATTGCGTCCCTGTCATGATCGCCCCCTACCTGGCGCGCCCTCTCGTTGTCCTTGGCCTGCTCGCGCTCGCGGTGGGACCGGCCTCGACGCTGGTCAACCTGCGCCGCGCCGAGTTCAGCGCTGAAACGATGGTCCACGGTGTCTTTCCCGGCATTGTCGTCGGCATGGCCCTTGGCGGGCGCGACGCGATCATCCCGGGCGGTGCCGTGTGCGCGGCCCTCATCGCGGCGGCGCTGACGGCGGCCTCGCGCAAACAGCGCCACTCCGAGGCGACGACCGCGGTCCTGCTCACCGCCTTCTTCTCCCTTGGTATCGTGATCTCCCTGCGCATCGGGGATATGTCCGGGCAGCTCGAATCCCTCATGTTCGGCCGTCTCCTGGATATCACGCCCTCTCGATTGTCGGTGAGTGCTCTGGTCCTCGTGGTTGCGACCGCCCTGCTTGCCCTCACCTGGCGCGCACAGGTCGCGGTGGCCTTCGACCGCGAGGCCGCGCGCGTGAGCGGCATCCCGGTCACCTGGATTGACATCGCTTTTAACGCGGCGCTCGGCGCGATCGTCGTCGCCGCGTCGACGGCCGTCGGGGTCCTCCTCGTCGTCGGATATCTTGTTGTGCCCGGCGCCTTCGGTCGCCTGCTCGCGTCGGGCCCGCGGTCGATGGTGTTCCTGGCCGGCGCCTGCGCGCTCGTCGGGGGATGGGCCGGATTTGGCATCTCCCTCCTGCGTGCGCCGCGCCCGCTCTCCCCGCAGGCGTGCGTCGCCATGGGGGTCCTTGTCTGCTTCGCTGCCGCCTGCGCCATCCGCGGGATCCGCGGCCGGCGTGCCCAAGCGGTCGGAGCCGCGCGTGAAACGTCGCGTGAAACGACCGTGAGTGCCCGGGGAGGGGATCAGTCGTGATCGCCAGCCTCCTCCTGTACCCCGCGCTGCACGTGACGATCATCGGGGCCCTGGGCGGCCTCGTCGGCGCCTTCGCCTACCTGGACCGGCGCATCTTCTTCGCCGAATCCGTTACGCACGGGACCTTCCCCGGCGCGGTCCTCGGCGTGGTCATCGCAGCCGCCCTCGGATTCGGGCACTCCGGCATGTCGGCGGCGCTCTACGTTGGAGCGTTCCTTGGGACGATCCCGCTCGTCGCCCTCATGCGCTGGCTCGCCACGATCCCCGGCATCTCCAGCCAAG
Organism: uncultured Actinomyces sp.; assembly: GCA_900556405.1. Lineage (GTDB taxonomy): Bacteria > Actinomycetota > Actinomycetes > Actinomycetales > Actinomycetaceae > Pauljensenia. The sequence continues at coordinate 6,650 of USPB01000071.1, read as the reverse complement.
GAGCGGCCGGCATCGTGCTGACCGCGGGTTTTGCTTCCGGTTACTTCCTAGCGACCTGGTTCAAGCCCCTGCCCCTCGCGGTCAATTCTTTCCTGACCGGCTCCGTCATGACGGTCTCGCCAGCTGACGTCGCCTGGGCCGGTGCCGTCTTCGCGGTCGCCCTTCTTGTCGTGATGCTGGGCGGGCGCCAGCTGATTGCCCACTGCTTCGACCCCTCTAGCCCAGTCGCAGCCGCGCGGGCCTCTCGCCACGAACTCGTCATCCTCGGCCTCATCCTCGCATCGGTCACCGTGGCAATCCCCGCGGTCGGCACGATCCTGTCGATCGCGCTCATCGCCGCGCCAGCCGCCGCGCTCGCGCCCCTAGTGCGCAGCTCTCGTGCCTTCCTCATCGGCTGCCCGCTGCTCGGCGCGCTCCTGGGGATCTCCGGCCTCGCCATTGCCGTCCCCGCGCGCCTCAGCGCAGGCGGAACCATCGCGCTCCTGTGCGCCGCGTGCGTCCTCGCCTCGCGCGTCCCCCAATGGCGGGCGGGTACGACGCGGACGCGCCGTGCACGCGCAGGAAACCAGTGAGACGATACGGGCATGGAAGCAGCGACCGACACGACCAACGCCCCCGAGGCTGCCTCGACGTCCAAGGATGCTCGCGCGCAGGAGGCCTACCGCCAGGAGGCGGGGACCATCCTGCTGGCCGCGACCCCCATCGGTGACGTGCGTGACGCGTCCCCGCGCGTCGTCGCCGCTCTCGAAGGGGCGGACATCGTCGCCGCCGAGGACACGCGCCGCGCGCTCGCCCTGGCCTCACGCCTGGGCATCAAGCTGGGCGGCCGACTGATCGCCCTGCACGACCATAACGAGGCCGACAAGGCCTCGGGTATCGTCGAGGCCGCCAAGGGTGGGGCGCGCGTCGTCTTCGTCTCCGACGCGGGCATGCCCACGGTCTCCGACCCGGGATTCCGACTGGCTCGCGCCGCCATCGAAGCGGGCGTTCCCCTGTCCGTCCTGCCCGGCCCCTCCGCGCCGCTCGTCGCCCTCGCGCTGTCCGGCCTGCCCTCCGACCGCTTCGCCTTCGAGGGATTCCTGCCGCGCAAGGACGGGGAGGCCACGCGCTACCTGCAGGACCTGGCCACCGACCCGCACACGCTCATCTTCTTCGAGTCACCCCGTCGCGCGGCCGCCACGCTCACGCGCATGGCCGAGGTGCTGGGCGCCGACCGCGCCGCCGCGCTGTGCCGCGAGCTCACGAAAGACTATGAGGAGGTGCGCCGCGGCACGCTCGGCGAGCTCGCGGCCGGCGCCGACGACGTCCTCGGCGAAGTGACGATTGTCGTCGCCGGATACGAGCGCAGCGCGCGCGCCGAAGACCACGTCGGAGCGGTCCTCGCGCTCGCGGCGGAAGGAATGCGCCTCAAGGACGCCGCTGCCGAGGTGGCCGCGGCGACGGGCGCGCGCAAGAACGACCTCTACAAGGCGGCGCTTGCCGCGAAATGACGAGGCCCGGGCGGCGACGAGGCCCGGGCGCCGTCAGGGGATCCGCTCAGACGAGCGAGACGCCCTCCGTCGCCATCCACTCGCGAGCCACCGCGCCCAGTTCTTCGGTCACGGGCGCGGTCAGCTCGCGCAGGACACGCGTCGGGAATCCGGCGTGGACAGCATCCACAGCCGTGGACGCAACGCAGTGCGACTCCGCCAGGCCCACGACGTCCACATCCGTGATGCCGGCGTCGCGCAGTGCCTCCTCCAGCGTCTTGCCATCCTCGGTCGTTCCCTCGAAGCCCGAGTAAGCGGCCTTGTACTGGCCCTTCTTGACCGTCACATCCGCGTGCACGTTCGCGAGCGCCGGGTGCAGCTCGGCCTCGTCCGTGCCGGCCACGCCGTGCGGGGGCCACGTGTCTACGAAATCCGGGTTCTTCGAGAAGTGCTCGCCCGGATCGATGTGCCAATCCTGCGTGGTCACGATCAGCTGATACTCGTCGCGGTGCGCGTCCACGTAGGCGGCCACGGCCTCGGCGATAGCGTTACCGCCCGTCACCGGGAGGGCACCGCCTTCGCAGAACGTGGGCTGAACGTCGACAATGATGAGAGCGCGGGGCATGGGACCTCCCAGAAAATTCAGTAATTTTCTCAAGAATATCACCCCGGTCACACTCGCCCAAGGGCTGTTTCAATTCCTCGCCATGCGGCCGGTTCCCCGTTCGTGAGCGCTACGCAGTATTGTTAGGGGCTATGAGTCGTATTCTGTCCGCCGTCGCATGGCCCTACGCCAACGGCCCCCGTCATATTGGCCACGTTGCGGGATTCGGTGTCCCCTCCGACGTTTTCTCCCGGTACATGCGAATGGCCGGCCACGACGTCCTCATGGTCTCCGGCACCGATGAACACGGAACCCCCATCCTGGTGGCCGCCGACGGCGCTGGCATGAGCGCCCGCGAACTCGCCGACCGCAACAACCGCCTCATCGTCGAAGACCTGGTGGCGCTCGGCCTGTCCTACGACCTCTTCACCCGCACGACCGCCGGTAACCACTACCGCGTCGTCCAGGACATGTTCGCCACCGTGCGCGACAACGGCTACATGATCGAGCAGGTCACGCGTGCCGCCATCTCTCCGTCCACCGGCCGCACCCTGCCCGACCGCTACATTGAGGGCACCTGTCCGATCTGTGGCGCCGAGGGCGCGCGTGGCGATCAGTGCGACAACTGCGGCAACCAGATGGACCCGACCGAGCTCATCAACCCGCACTCGCGCATCAACGGTGAGACCCCCAAGTTCGTGGAGTCCGTCCACTACTTCCTCGACCTGCCCGCCCTCGCCGAGGCCCTGTCCGCCTGGCTCGACGAGCGCGAGAAGTCCGGCACCTGGCGTCCCAACGTCATCAAGTTCTCCCAGAACTTCCTCGAGGACATCCGCCCCCGCGCGATGACGCGCGACATCGACTGGGGTATCCCGGTCCCCGGCTGGGAGGACCAGCCCACCAAGCGTCTCTACGTGTGGTTCGACGCCGTCATCGGCTACCTGAGTGCCTCCATCGAGTGGGCGCGCCGCACCGGCGACCCCGAGGCCTGGCGCAAGTGGTGGAACGACCCCGAGGCCCTGTCCTACTACTTCATGGGCAAGGACAACATCGTCTTCCACTCCCAGATCTGGCCCGCAGAACTGCTCGGCTACAACGGGCAGGGCTCGAAGGGTGGAGCTCCCGGCGACCTGGGTGTCCTCAACCTGCCCACCGAGGTCGTCTCCTCCGAGTTCCTCACCATGGAGGGCAAGAAGTTCTCCTCCTCGCACGGCATCGTCATCTACGTGCGCGACTTCCTCTCGCGCTACCAGGCCGACGCCCTGCGCTACTTCATCAGCGCGGCCGGCCCCGAGACCTCGGACTCCGACTTCACGTGGGCCGAGTTCGTGCGCCGCACCAACGGTGAGCTCGTCGCCGGCTGGGGCAACCTGGTCAACCGCACCGCCTCCATGATCGCCAAGAAGTTCGGCGAGATCCCCACCCCCGGTGAGCTCGAGGACATCGACCGCGCGCTCCTGGACGCCGTCGAGGCCGGTTTCGACACCGTCGGCAACCTGATCCGCCACCACCGCCAGAAGGCGGCGCTGTCCGAGGCCATGCGCCTGGTGGGCGAGGCCAACAAGTACGTGACCGACACCGAGCCCTTCAAGCTCAAGGCCCCCGAGCAGCGTGAGCGCCTCGCGACTGTCCTGTGGACCCTCGCTCAGGCGGTCGCCGACCTCAACCTCATGCTTTCCCCCTTCCTGCCCCACGCCGCCAACGACATCGACCGCGTCATGGGCGGTGCCGGCGAGATCGCGCCGATGCCTCGCATCGAAGAGGTTGCCGAGCTCGACCCGCAGGTCCTGCCCGCCGACTTCGAGGGCCGCGACGGCTACCCGATCATCACGGGCGACTACACGAACGTGCCCACCTGGGAGCGTCACCCGATCACGCCCGGTACCCCGATCGCCAAGCCCACGCCGGTGTTCGTCAAGCTCGACGAATCCATCGTCGAGGAGGAGCTTGCCCGCTACGCGGACGCTCACCCGGACGACGTGACGGGCGCCTGAGCTGGGTTTTTCCTTGATATGTCGCCTCTCTTGATGAGTGTGATGGACGTGTGAGCGCGCGCGGGCGGGACGGATGCGTCCCGCCCGCGCGCTCGTCTATCTGGGGGTGTTACCGTGAGGTCATGGCCGAAGATTTTCTCGCGTCCGCCCTCGCTGCCGAGGCCTCGTCGCGCGCCCCGCAAGATCCCGACTACCCGCTCTTTCACGTCGCGCCCCCGGTGGGCCGGCTGAACGACCCGAACGGCCTCATTGAGATCGACGGGACGTATCACGCGTTTTTCCAGTACACGCCTGAGCACCCGCGTCGCCTCGTCTACTGGGGCCACGCCACCTCACGCGACCTGACCCACTGGGACTACCATGCCCCCGCGATCCTGCCCGACACCCACCAGGACGCGAATGGCGCCTACTCGGGCACCGCGATCGAGGTCGGCGATCACGTTGAGCTGTGGTACACGGGCAATTACAAGGATCCCGAGACGGGGGAGCGCGAGGCCACCCAGTGCGTCGTCACCACGACGGATATGGCTCACTTCGATAAGCACGTGCCCCCGATCATCGGCCGCCAGCCGGAGGGATACACGGCGCATTTCCGTGACCCGCAGGTGTGGCGCGACGCGGACGGCTCCTACCGCATGCTGCTCGGCGTCCAGCGCGAGAACCTCACGGGTGCGGCCCTGCTCTATCGCTCCGCGGACCTGCGCGCGTGGGAGTGCGAGGGTGAGATGACCTTCCCCGACGCCGGCGGCGCCTTCGACGCGTTCGGCTACATGTGGGAGTGTCCCAACCTGGTGCGCCTCGTCGACGAAGATTCTGGGCAGGCGCGTGATGTCCTCATCTTCTGCCCGCAGGGCATCACTCCTGATCGCGAGGGGTTCGAGAACGTTTTCCCGTGCGTCGCCATCGTCGGCGAGCTCGTGGGGACCGAGCTGCGCGGGGCCGACGGCTCCTTCGAGGAGCTCGACCGCGGCACCGAGTTCTACGCACCCCAGATCATGGCCCGCTCCGCCTCCTCCTCGCCTGACGCGCCGACCCTCCTCTTCGGTTGGGCGGGCAATGCTGGCGAGGACGATCAGCCCTCCATCGAGACCGGCGGCTGGGTGCACTGCTTCACCGCCCCGCGCGCCCTGACCCTGCGCGGGGGCCGCGTCATCGCCCGCCCGTACCTGCCGGGCCTGCCCCTGGCGCCCGCGACCCTCGTGGGTGCTCCCGGGGACGAGGCTGGGGCGCGCGTTGCTGAGCTGGTGGGCTCACGCTCGTGGCGTCTCGCCTTCGACGCTTCCTACGACGGGCCCCTGTCCGTGGGTATTGGCTCAGGTTCTGGCCTGGTGATCACTCTTGAAGAGGGGCGCCTGAGCGTCGACCTGACGGGCACGCGCTACCCCCACGGCGGCCGCCGCGTCGTCACCCTGGAGGCGGGGGAGGCGCGCCGCGTGGAAATCCTCCACGACCGTTCCATCACCGAGATCTACCTGGGCGACGGCTCGCGCGTCTTCACGACCCGCAGCTTCCTGAACGGCGACGGCTCCGGCGTGACGCTTACGGGCGCCGCCTCCGTGACGAACGTGAGCGCCGCGCGCGCCGATTGAGCGACCCGCGCACGAGGCCGTGGCTGCTTGGGTGGCCACGGCCTCGTCGTATGTGGGCGGTCTCTCAGCGGCTTGCGTGAGATTTTCCCTCATCACCTTGCCAAAGTATGGCATGTAACCCTAGTATGTCAATCGATTGCTACACACCGCCCAGCGCGGCGTAACAATGGCGTTGCGCGTGGGGTTTTCAGAAAGGAATGTGATCAGCGATGGATCACGCCAAGGTGGCAGGAGAAGTCGTCGAAGCAGTCGGCGGCGCCTCCAACATCAGCGCAGCAGCACACTGCGCAACCCGTCTCCGCCTGGTGATCGCGGACGAATCCAAGATTAACCAGCAGGCCCTTGACGACAACGAAGATCTGAAGGGCACATTCGCCGCCGGCGGCATGTTCCAGATCATCGTAGGCCCCGGCGATGTCGACCAGGTCTACGACCACATGGTCGCCGACCACGGCGTGCGCGAGGTCTCCAAGGACGAGGCGAAGGAAGAAGCCGAAAAGGGTGGCAACATCTTCTCGCGCTTCATCAAGATGATCGCCGACATCTTCGTCCCGATCCTCCCGGCGCTGGTCGCCGGCGGTCTGATGATGGCCATCAACAACGTCATGACCGCTGAGGGCCTCTTCGGCGAGCAGTCGCTGACCCAGATGTACCCGGGCATCGCGGATTACGCGGCCCTCATCAACATGGTTTCCTCCGCGGCCTTCGCCTCGCTGCCGGTCCTCGTCGGCTTCTCCGCCGCTAAGCGTTTCGGCGGCAACGTCTACCTTGGCGCTGCGATCGGCGCGGCCATGGTTTCCTCTGACCTGCTCAACGCCTGGAATACGGGCGCGGCGCTCGCCGGTGAGGCACAGGTTAGCTACTGGCACATCTTCGGCATGGACGTTGCCAAGATCGGCTACCAAGCGCAGGTCATCCCGACCCTGGCCGTCACCTACGTCATGTGCCTCATCGAGAAGAGCCTGCACAAGGTCCTCAAGGGCACCGCGGACTT
>USPB01000070.1 GCA_900556405.1 uncultured Actinomyces sp. | reverse complement strand
TGCGCGAGACCTGCGATCAGATCGTGTCGATCCCGATCGCGTCGACCGTCGAGTCGCTCAACGCGGCCGTCGCCACGGGCATCGCCCTGTACGAGGTCGCCTCCCTGCGCGCGCAGGACTGAGCCTTCCGGACTGCTTGTTGTGTCGCCGCGGGTGCTTGAAGCGCCCGCGGCGATATTCTTGTGCGATCAACGGGGCGTGCGTCTATGCTCGCGCGCTCCCGCGGGGAAATCCTGCCGTCAGCCTCGACTCACGGCACGGGCCGGTGGACGACTCAACACTGCGCCAGGCCGCGCGCCTCAGTTTCCCGAGAATCGAATGGGGCGCCGACCGTGTTCCTTTTTGGCGGCTCGCCGCATTGTGAGGATGCCTTCGATCGTGAAGAGGTGGTCTTTCGGCAGGTCTGCGCCGTGGAAGAATCGTGGGGCTTCCAGGAGGAGCACTTGCCGCTGTAGTGCGCCAGCGAGTTCGCGAAAAGACATGTCCATGAACGCGTCTGTGCCCCAGCGGTCATCGTGCAGGATGCGAGCCTCGCAGCACCAGAGTTCGGACGCTGGGCGTCCCCCAACCGAGCAGGAACGTGCGGCGACGAGGATCTCGGTCCTCTCCTGACTGGTGCGTTTGAGTGGCGTGGGTGTCGCGGAGGGGACGAGATTAATGCCGGGAATAGCGTCGAGGAGAGGCTTTATCGCCAGGCTGCGCAGGTCGCTGCCGATGATGATCTCCGCGCCGACCCACCCGTGCTGGGCGAGCTGGTCGCGCATGCCGTTCGTCTCACCCCAGGCGCCTTTGGACACCCAGTAGTCGACAGTATGTGTGACCGCCTGATTCGGGTCGGCCGCGATGAACGCGTAGAAGTACCTGCGGCGGTTAATGGCCCTACGTAGGGAGAAGCCTGACCTACCCGCGCTCATGGCCACCTCCTCCTGCAAGACCTGTGTCAGTGCATCAGCACGGTCCCGACGCAAACGAGATACGCTGTGGCGTCAGGATACTACCGCGCGGGATTCCCTGGGGATCGACGAGGCAGGGGAGGCCTCGTGGTGACCGGCCGGAGAGGGAGACTATCGTCTGCTCTTCTTCGCAGCCTCGCGCATTGCCATGAGCACCGGCATCGTCAGTGGAACATCCGGCGGCACTTCGTAGGCCATGGGGCGGTCCGGTCCAGACATGAGAATTCCGGTTTTCCGGAAAAAATGTTCAATCTTTGCGAACATCGAGGCGAGAAAGTCCTCGGGAAAGGTCGTTTCGCCCATCGATGTGAAATCGACGCGGCACCATAGTTCGCACGCGGGAGTTACGCCTCCGCGGATTGGACGGGCGATGATCTCGACGAACGTCTTTTCGAGAAAGGCGCGCTTCAATCGGTCGGGTACTGCCTGCGGAAACAGTGCGGTGACGGCGACAGTCACACTGGACGAAGCGACCAAATCGGTGAAGAGAGCCTTCCCGTTGTTGCCGATGACCAGTTCGGTTCCGATCCATCCACTCTGAGCGAATTGCTCGCGCATGCCGGGCGTTTCGCAGCGAATCTTCGCTGTTCGCCAGAGAGTGATGCAGCGTGCCACAGCTTCATCGGGAGATACAGACAGGCGTAGCGCCATGAGCGGCTGGCGAATCAAGGCGAGGCTGCGGTCGAGAGAAGAAAATAGGGGACTCATGGTGTTCCTCCGGCGTGAGCGCGACAGGGGGGGCGGTGCTGTCGCTTCTTCATTGCTTCGCTGTGCATGATGCCTTCTCCTGCTGCGGGTCGAGCGCGACCCTGGCGTAGAAGTACCTGCGGCGGTTGAGAATCCGGCGCAACGAGAAACCGGGGGTCATGATCGCTCCTTCGACGGGAGGTACTTGGTGACGGGGTCGAGGAAGCTGCCCCGCATCTGGGTGATGTTGGCGGGGGAGAGGGGGTGGTCCTCGGGCAGTTCCTCACCGTCGACGAGGCGCGGAGGAGCCAGGAGGACGCCCTGCTGGTGCAGGGCCGTGTGCAGGTACTCGAAGACGCGGGCGAATGGGTCCTTGCCCGGGCGGGCCCGCTGAATCGCAGTATCCCAGGGGAAACACCACAGCTCGGTTGACGGCTGCTCGGTATTGGGCATAGGGCGCGCCGCGATGATGATCGTTGTCTTGTTGAGGTGGCGCAGCTGCGCGCGCACCGCCTTCGACGTCAGGTAGACGGCGAGGCCTCCCAGCAGCAAGCTGGGAGGAACATCTGAGAGATCATCAGGAAAATGGCGGTCACGGAACCGCTTTCGGTTCTCGACCTGCCCGGGCAAGACCGTGACCTCGCTGCCCGACCAGCCGATGTCCGCGAAACGCTTGCACATGGTGGTCGACTCGCGCTTGATACCGACGGCACGCCAAAACGCCACGCAGCGCGCGACGGCCTCCGCCGGTGGACACGACACGGTGTACACCGTCATGGGGCGCCTCTTCAGGAGGGAATCCAGCGCCAGGCGCGGGGGAGTGATATCCATCGGTATTCCTGGGGTTCGGGGTGACGAGGCCAGGCTATCAGTGCACGGGAAGTCTGACGAAACACTGGGGCGAACGGAGACGATACGATGAGGCCATGAGTGTCCTGGGAACCGTCATCGTTGGCGTCGTCATCCTCATTGGAGTGATCGGCGCGGTTGTGCAGATCTGGCCGTCCGCGCCCGTCGTCGGAGGTGCGATCCTGGTGTGGGCGTGGATGACCGGCACGAGTGCCGCGTGGATTATCTTCGCTATCGCGGCGGTTGTCCTGATCCTTGGAACGGTCCTGAAATACGTGATTCCCGCGCGCGGCATGAACAAGGCGGGGATCCCTCAGTCCACGCTCGTGTGGGGATCACTGGGTGGCGTCGTCGGCTGGTTCATCGGCCTGCCCCTGGGCCTCGTCCTCGGCATGATCGCCGCGATCTTCGTCGTCGAGTACCTGCGCAGCAAGGACACGGCGACCGCCTGGAAAGCGACGGTTCAGGCCCTCAAGGCCTTCGGCTGGACGATCGCCATCGAGCTGATCGCCGCCCTCACGTGCGCCACCGCGTGGGGCGTCGGCGTCGCCCTGGTCGCCGCTGGAAACTGACGCGACCAGCCGGTGCCCCGGCCTCGTCGTTCCTCCGGTAGGATGGGTCTGTTGCGCGCGCCCGCGTAACAGACCCAACTAAACGGAGATACTCATGCCCGCCGTCATCGTTCTCGGCGCCCAGTGGGGCGACGAAGGCAAAGGCAAGGCCACTGACCAGCTCGGCCAGCACACCGACCTCGTCGTGAAATTCAACGGAGGAAACAACGCCGGACACACCGTCGTTATTGACGGCGAAAAGTACGCGCTGCACCTCCTGCCCGCCGGAATCCTCTCCGAAGGCGTCACCCCCATCATCGGCAATGGCGTCGTTGTCGACCTGGACGTGCTCTTCGAGGAGCTCGCGGAAATCACCGCGCGCGGCGTCGACTGCTCGCGCCTGCGCATCTCCTCCAACGCGCACATCATCCCGCCGTACAACCGCCTCATGGACCAGGCGAACGAGCGTGCGCGCGGCAACAACCTCATCGGCACGACGGGTCGAGGCATCGGCCCCACCTACGCCGACAAGATGAACCGTATCGGCCTGCGCATTCAGGACCTCTTCCACCCCGAGGAGCTGCGCGCCAAGGTCGAGGCCGCCCTGGCCCCCAAGAACACCATTTTCGAGGCCGTGGACATCCCCACGCTCGACCCCGCCGAGGTGTCCGACCACCTGCTGTCCTTCGCGGACCGCGTGAAGCCGATGATGTGCGACGTGTCCCTCGTCGTCAACGACGCGCTGGACCGCGGCGAGACCGTCCTCTTCGAGGGCGGCCAGGCGACCATGCTCGACATCGACCACGGCACCTACCCCTTCGTGACCTCCTCGAACCCGACCGCGGGCGGCGCGCTCACCGGCTCCGGCGTGGGCCCGACCCGCATCGACCGCGTCGTCGGCGTCGCCAAGGCGTACACGACCCGCGTCGGCGAGGGTCCGTTCCCCACGGAGCTGGATAACGAGGTCGGCGAGGCGCTGCGCACCAAGGGGGGCGAGTTCGGCGTGACCACGGGTCGCCCGCGCCGCACCGGCTGGTTCGATGCCGTCGTCATGCGCTACGCGACGCGCATCAACGGCCTGACCGACATCTGCCTGACCAAGCTCGACGTGCTCTCGGGCTACGAGACGATCCCCGTGTGCGTCGCCTACGAGGTCGACGGCGTGCGCACCGAGGAAATGCCTCTCGACCAGGCGGGCTTCGAGGCCGCCGTGCCCGTGTACGAGGAGCTGCCCGGCTGGAGCGAGGATATCTCGCAGTGCCGTTCCTTCGAGGAGCTGCCACGCGCCGCCCAGGACTACATCAAGCGCCTGGAAGAGCTGTCGCGCTGCCGCATCCAGTCCATCGGCGTGGGCCCGGGCCGCGAGGCCACGATCGTGCGCTACCCGCTGATGTGACGGTTCGCTGAGACGACAGTGGGGGCCGGTGCTGCGACGCAGCACCGGCCCCCACTTGTTTCACGCGCCACCGTCGGCGCGTAGAGACGACAAAGCACGCCGAACCGAATGCGCCTGTCGGCGCGAAGGCCGCTCGTAGCGGCAGAGTTTGGAGCCCGGGGCATACCGGTCCGGCGTGCCCCTAAACTTTACGGCCGGCCCTGCCCGCGCGCATCCCGTGGCGGCGTGCATCAACCCACACGCGGCGTGCGCCACAGCGCGCGTCCCGTCGCCGTCGCCGAGGCCGCAGCCGGCGCCAGGCACACCATGCCCAGCCCGCACGCGCGAGAGCCGACCCGCGCGGGCTGCCCCTGCCTCGTCGGGCGTGCACATGTGGGACCATGGAAGCGTGATGACTTCGACCCCGCCCACGCGACCCCGAACCCGCTCGAACCGCGGGCGCCGCCGCGAGACCCTGGTGACCCGGCACGTGCCCAACGGAATCGGTACCCTCACCGTCACCCTGCTGGCCGTGGCGACCATCGTCGCCTGGTGGCTGCCCGGTTCGCGTTGGAGCGTCGGTCCCGTCGTCGCCATCGCTTCGTTCCTGCTGGCCCTCGGCTGGCCGACGCTCGCGCGCCTGCACATGCCGTGGCTCGCGCAGGCGGTCCTCGCCCTGGGTGGGGCGCTGACCCCGATGGCCGTCGCCTACTGGAAGAACCTCGACATCGCCGTGCCCCTAACGGGCATCACCCTGGTCGCCCTGGTTGCCGCCACGATCCTGGACGCGCCTGCGCCCCGCGATCACTCGGTGGGGCACACGAGCGAGCACTGGGGGTCCACGTCGCTGACCGCGGCCCTCGCCTCGTCGGTGACCGCGCTCCTCATCGTCACCTCCGGGTCCATGTGGGTCTCCCTCACCGTCCACGAGCGCTGGTCCGTCATCGTCCCCATGGCCGCCCTCATCGCGATTATCGCGGCGGCGTCGGCGCGCTCGGGACGCAGCGCAAAGGCGGGCGTCGTCTACGCGATGCTGACCGGCATCATGGCGGGACTCGTCGCGGCCTCGATTGCGTGGATCCTCGGGCAGACGTCGGACCTGCTGCCCGTCGTCTTCCCCTTCATCGCCAAGCGTTTCGGCGACTTCGTCGCCTTCCTGACCCTCGGCGGCGTCACCGGCTTCGGCGTCGGCTTCGCCGTCTCCGTCGTCGACGCGCTGCTGGGTGAGCGCGCCGCTTCCGCGCAGCTCGCTCACGTTCTGGGCCGAGGCGCCGCGAAGTTCCTCGTCGCAGCCTTGCCCGTCTACGCGATGATCCGCATCGGCGGCATCTGAGAACCGCGGCGTGCGCGGTCGCACCCGGGGCAGGGACCCGCGCGGGTGGGCCCCGGCCTCGTCCCTGTTCGCTGCCAGCTGCGTGCGCCGCTGCTCGCGCGCCCACGCCCACCCGAGGCGTTAGGCTGGAGCCATGATGGTGATACCTGCTGACCTGCCCGCACTCGTCGCTCCCGTCGCGTGGATGCTCGGAACCTGGGAGGGCTGGGGCATGCACGCACAGCCCGCCGCCCCCGGCCAGGACGCTTCCGCCGAGGCCCCCGCGGATTCGCCCGTCATCGAGGAGATCCGCGGCGACGTCGTCGGCGAGCAGATGCGCCTGGTGACACGCGTGTACGCGGGCGAGGCCTCGGCCCTGATCGACCCCACGTGGGACGCCGCGCAGGGCCTGGCCGCCATCCAGAAGGGCGCCCTGATCAGCGAAGAAACCCTGTACGTCTCCGTCGCCCCCTCCGACGCACCGCTGCCCCCGCCCGGCCAGTACAACCCTCGCGAGTTCACGGCGACCTCCGCCTCTACCGAGGGTCACAGCGCCGTGTGGGACGGCGTGAGCGTCGGCCCGCGCGTGCAGATGGTCTCCGACGCGATCGCGCTCGGCGCGGATGCCACCCGCCTCACGCACCTGGGCCGCATGTTCGGCCTGGTCGCGGGCGAGCTCATGTGGACGCAGGAGCGCACGCTCGACGGCGAGGACGAGGCCGACGTCGAGATCTCCGGCCGCCTGCACCGCACCGAGCAGGCCTCGACCGCCTCCGGTGAGGTCATCGAAGGCATCGACGACTCCCAGGATGGCTTCCTTGTCTGAGCCCGGCGTCGATTCCGCGTTCGTCGACGAGGCCGTGGCCTCCTTCGGCGCGACCCCGCACTTCGGGGACCCGTCGGGGGAGCAGTGGGCCCTCGAGGGTGGCCGCGCGCTGGTGCGCCGCCCGGATCTGGCGGTCATCTCTGTGACGGGGGCCGATCGGCTCACCTGGCTGACGTCGCTGGCCTCCCAGATCGTCACCGACCTCGTCCCCGGCGTGAGCCGCGAACTGCTGATCCTCTCGCCCGAGGGGCGTGTCGAGCACTGGGCGGGCGCGAGCGACGACGGGACCGCGCTGCACCTGATCGTGGAGCGCGCTGATCTTTCCGGCTTTGTGGCGTTCCTGGATTCGATGCGTTTCGCGCTGCGCGTCGCTGTTTCTGAGAGCGATGTCGTCGTGTTTTCCTCGGTCCGCGCGGGCGCAAATTCGCCCGCGGCCGTGGCCGACCTGCCCGGGCTGCTGTGGACCTGGGAGGACCCGTGGCCCGGCGTGGTCGACGGTGGGGCCGCCTATTTCCAGGGCGAGCGTCACCCCGGCGCGCGCACGCCCATGATGTTTCACGTTGTTTCACGGCAGGACGCGGACGAGTTCGAGGCCGCGTGGCTGGCTGCGTCGCCGGAGGCCGGATCGCGCCGCCGCGCCGGATACCTGGCGTGGGAGGCCATGCGCATCGCCGCGTGGAAGCCGCGCCTGGGCCGCGAGACCGACGCACGCGCGATCCCACCCGAGGTGGACTGGCTGCGCACCGCCGTCCACACGTCGAAGGGCTGCTACCGCGGCCAGGAAACCATCGCGCGCGTCCTCAACCTCGGGCGACCCCCGCGCCGCCTGACCTACCTGCAGCTGGATGGCTCGCGCGGCGACCTGCCCGCACCCGGCACGCCCATCGAGGTGGGCGGCCGCCAGGTTGGCGTCATCACCTCCTCGGCGCGCCACGCGGACGAGGGCCCGGTCGCCCTCGCGCTGATCGCCCGCACAGTGCCGCCCACGACCGTCTTCGATATCGACGGCGTCGCCGCCGCCCAGGAGGAAATCGTGCCCGTCCACGGCAAGTCCTCCGTGTCCCCGGAGACGCGCCCGGGTGCCGACCTCTCTCGCGAGGCCGGCCAGCGCGGCGGTTCCACGGGCTTCGGTGGCCTTGGCTCGGCCCTGGGGACGCGCTGATGCGCGCCGTCATCCAGCGCGCCACCTCCGGCGAGGTGCGTGTCGGCGGCGAGGTCGTCGGTCGCCTTGCTCTCGATCCGCCCGAGGCGGGGGAGGGTACCGGCGGAGCACGCCAGGGCCTCGTCGTCCTCCTCGGCGTCCAACGCGGCGACGGCCTCGAGCAGGTGGCCACGGTCGCCCGCAAGATCGCCGAGCTGCGCATCCTGGATGACGAGCGTTCCGCGCTCGACGCGGGTGCTCCGATCCTTGTGATCTCGCAGTTCACCCTGTACGGGGACACCCGCAAGGGGCGCCGCCCCTCGTGGGCGCACGCCGCCCCCGGTGAGGAGGCTGAGCCCCTCGTCGATGCGGTTGTGGCCGACCTGCGCGGCCGGGGCCTGCACGTCGAGACCGGCCAGTTCGGGGCGATGATGGAGGTTTCGCTGGTGAACGACGGCCCATTCACGGTCCTCGTTGAGGCGTAGTTTCCCCGCAACGTCGCACGTAATTTCCCTATCAACTTTTCATGTTTTGAAATACGACCGTTGGAATTGCAACGTTTGTGGGGCCTGTCGAAAACTGACCGAGGGAAATTATGTGCAACTTTTGGGTGAGGGTCCCAGAGATACCTGCCGATAGTTCGTGCCCCCGGCCTCGGCCTCGTCCTGCCTCGTCAATGCTGGCGCGCCTGCCGCGCCTCGAGCTGAGGGGTGTGCGCGGATCCGCACTCGCACTTGTTACCGATGAGGTGTTACACCCGATCGGTAAGGTTCAACCCCTTCTGATCGGGTTGAATCTTCCCGATGAGGTTGAATCCTGCCGACAGCTCCGCGTTTGCGCTTGTTGTGATGGGGCCGTGCACCCGATCGGTAGGCATTACACCCGTTCTGATCGGGTGTAGCGCCACGTAACGGGTGTAGCACCACACAACGGGTGTAGCGCCACATAACCGGTGTAGCGCCACATAACGGGTGTAGCACCCCGCGTGACGTCACCACTTGATTGGCCTGCCAAATCCCGGGTTATGTATCGGGGTGTTGAGACCGCTTTCTTTCGTATTGTTGCGTGTTGGTTTTCTGCTTGTTGGGGTGTGACTGCGCCCAGGGCGAGGTGTGGGCGGCTCGTGTTGTGCCAGTGGACCTAGGCTGAGGTTTCGCGTTCGACATCGCGTTCGTCACGCCACGGACCTGCGTAACCGGGGCGTGCCCTACTGGGACAAGACAGTGCGGATTGGCTCGACTCCCCACCGATGTCGATTGCCCTCGAAGAAATCGTCAACGAACGCCCGAGGCGACCAGGCTCCACCCCGAATGAAGCTCACGCCGCCTTCAAGATCTCATCGGCTCGGCGCAGTTCACGGTTTTCAGCTTCCAACCCCCGGATGCGGTCCTCTTGATCACTGACCTCGCCGCGCTCATTGCGTCCCCCCTGCTCCACGGCACGCACCCAGGTACGCAACGCCGCAGGATTGCCCAACCGGTCGCCAACACGCTCGATAGCACCCTTGCGCCTAGCAGGATCAGCACGAGCCTCCAACGCCATACGCGTCACACGCTCACGCAACTCCATCGAATACTGACGCTAACCAGACATCCCAAACCGCCAATCTGGCCTAAGACACCCTCCACAATGCCCGGGACGCATCAAAGCTCTTGGGCTTCCCTACGTACGAAGGGGTGAACACCGCCACGCGTAGAGTCGCACTGCCCACCCGACAAGACAAAAACCCCGGCGTCGAAACGCCGGGGCAGTGGGGTGGCTGACGGGACTCGAACCCGCGACGTCCTGGACCACAACCAGGTGCTC
>USPB01000069.1 GCA_900556405.1 uncultured Actinomyces sp. | reverse complement strand
CATTCTGATCATCTCCTCCGTTGGGATCTTCGGTAAATAAACTATGTCACCTTCCCGACCATTAATGCCAGATCAAAACGCTGCTTCTTATGTAACAGAGCAGATTATTGCAGCGAATCGACGGTCGCACGATAGGCGTCTCGAAGGCCGGTAATGGCCGGGCCCGAACGTAGAATTGCACGCGAGGATGAGGCGAGGACAGCATCCGTCGCTCCGGCGAAAACCTCCCTAACCTGCGCTGGACCGGCGCCCTGTGCGCCTACTCCTGGCGCCAAAAAAGCGCCATTGAGGGCTGCTAGGTCAATGCCCAATCGCTTGACGGCATCGCCGACGGTGGCGCCCACGACGATGCCCGCAGGGCCAAGGTGTTGTTTATCACACTGACTGTTAAAGTCCGCCAGTTGGGACACGACATGACCAGCAACGCTGACTCCATCAGCGCCACGGGCATGCTGAACAGACGCTCCCTCGGGGTTCGAGGTGAGTGCAAGGACGAACACACCCCTGCCAGTCTGGCGCGCAAGGTCGAGTGCGGGGGTCAGAGAACCCACACCGAGATACGGTGACAGAGTCACCGCATCGCCGGCCAGCGGTGACGAATCGGAGAGGAACGCGTGCGCATAGCCATCCATCGTCGAACCGATGTCGCCGCGCTTGGCGTCCACGATGCAGAGCGTACCGACCTCGCGACAGGCCGCAATAACCTCTTCGAGAACGGCAACACCACGCGAGCCATGCCGTTCGAAAAAAGCCGCCTGGGGCTTGAAAGCAGCGACGCGCCCCCCGAGTGCCTCGATGACGCGAAGGGAGAACTCTCGCACACCGTTTGCGTCGTCGTCAAGTCCCCATGCCTTAAGGAGGCCGGCATGAGGGTCGATACCCACGCACACCGGTCCATATGTCCGCATGGCGGTGTAGAGGCGATCGCCGAAGCCGAGAGAAGATGCGGGTTTAATGACAGACGTAGTCATCGTGTTTCCTCCGATCGGATGGAATCCCATTCCTGCAGGGATCGCACGGAATAGGCTCCGCGCATACGAACTTCGATGGCCTGCACCATCGCGTTAAACGCTTGGAGCGTTGTGACCGCGGGGCGGTCCTGTGACGCTGCCGCAGCACGGATCTGGTAGCCGTCATTACGCGGCGCACTGCGCTGCGGCGTGTTGACGACCATGTCGACCGATCCCTCGTTGATGAGGTCGACGACCGTCGGTTCTCCCCCGTCGCCTCGGCCCTCAGAGGACTTACGGACAGCCTGTGCTTCGATGCCGTTGCGGCGCAGAACGGAAGCCGTGCCCGAGGTCGCCAAAATCTTGAAGCCCATCTCGTGCATACGAGCCGCCGGCAGAACAATTGCACGTTTGTCAGTATCGGCAATCGAGATGAAGACAGTACCCGAGGTCGGCATGTCCGTTGAGGCGCCGAGCTGCGACTTGGCGAACGCTGTCGGGAAGTCGCGGTCGATACCCATGACCTCGCCCGTCGAGCGCATCTCGGGGCCGAGGACGGTATCAACAATCTCGCCGCCTGCGGTGCGGAAGCGCTTGAAGGGCAGGACGGCAGCCTTGACGGCAATCGAGCCACCGTCGTGAATCTCGCGGGCATCATGGGTGGGCAGCAGCCCTCGCTCGCGCAGCGATGCGATCGTCGCGCCCACCTGGATGAGGGCTGCAGCCTTCGCCAGCTGCACACCCGTCGCCTTCGATGCGAAGGGCACGGTGCGCGACGCGCGAGGGTTAGCCTCAATCACGTACAGGGTGTCGGAGAGCAGCGCGAACTGGATGTTGATGAGGCCGCGCACACCGACGCCGCGAGCAATTGCCTCGGTCGAAGCGGTGATGCGCTCGAGTTCGCGTGCGGACAGCGTCATGGGAGGCAACACGCAGGAGGAGTCACCCGAGTGGATGCCCGCCTCCTCAATGTGCTCCATGATCGCGCCCATGAAGAGTTCGTCGCCGTCGTACAGGGCGTCAACGTCAATCTCGATGGCGGCGTCCAGGAAGCGATCGATGAGGAGCGGGCCGCGGGAGAAGAGCAGCTCTGAGTCGTGGCTCGCGAGGTATTCGCGAAGCGCAGGCTCGTCGTTGATAATCGCCATGCCGCGTCCGCCTAGTACGAACGAAGGACGCACGAGGACGGGGTATCCGACCTTTTCCGCGACGGAAATGACCTGCTCGGGCGTGTGCGCGGTGTCGTGCGCGGGGGCCGGGCAGTGAGCTGCCTCGAGCACCTTGCCGAACTCCTCGCGGTCCTCAGCCAGGTCGATGGCGCGCGGGCTCGTTCCCAGGATTGGCACGCCGGCGCGCTCGAGGTCGGCAGCCAGCGAGAGCGGGGTCTGTCCGCCCAGCTGGACGATCATGCCCTTGACCGGGCCTGCCTCGCACTCGGCGCGGTAAATCTCCAGCACATCCTCGAGCGTGAGTGGCTCGAAGTACAGGCGGTCGGAGATGTCGTAGTCGGTCGAGACCGTCTCGGGGTTGCAGTTGACCATGATGGTCTCGTAGTGGTCACGCAGCGACATGGCAGCGTGCACGCACGAGTAGTCGAACTCGATGCCCTGACCGATGCGGTTGGGGCCGGCTCCCAGGATGATGACGGCCTCACGCTCGCGCGGACGAACCTCGTTTTCCTGGTCGTAGGTCGAGTAGTGGTAGGGCGTACGAGCAGCAAACTCGGCAGCACAGGTGTCAACGGTCTTGAAGACTGGGTGGATGCCGAAGGCACCGCGCACTTCGCGCACAGTATCCTCCGACAGGCCACGCATAGCGGCGATCTGGCGGTCGGAGAAGCCGTGGCGCTTTGCTTCGGCGAGCACGTCGCCCGTGAGTGCCTCGGCCTCACGGATGCGCCTTGCAACCTCGTCGAGGAGGAACATCTGGTCGAGGAACCACGGGTCGATCTTGGTGGACTCGTAGAGCTCCTCAAGCGTCGCACCGCCGCGGATCGCCTGCTGGACCTGGACGAGGCGCCCCTCGGTGCCAACCGCCGCAGCCTCAACGAGTGCGCGGGTCTCCTCGGGGGTGGGTGCCTCTCCGTCCCAGTGGAACTGCACGCCGCCCTTGTCGATGGAACGCAGGGCCTTCTGGAGGGCCTCGGTGTAGGAGCGGCCGATCGCCATGGCCTCGCCGACGGCCTTCATTGACGTGGTCAGCGTCGGGTCGGCGGCAGGGAACTTCTCGAAGGTAAAACGCGGGACCTTGACGACCACGTAGTCGAGCGTCGGCTCGAACGAGGCCGGGGTCGAACCCGTGATGTCGTTCGGGATCTCATCGAGCGTGTAGCCGGTGGCCAAGCGAGCGGCAATCTTCGCGATCGGGAAGCCGGTGGCTTTCGAGGCCAGCGCGGAGGAACGCGAGACGCGGGGATTCATCTCGATGACGATGATGCGACCCGTCTCCGGGTGGATGGCGAACTGGATGTTGCAACCACCCGTGTCCACGCCAACCGCGCGAATAACGGCGATGCCGATGTCGCGCAGTCGCTGCATCTCGCGGTCGGTCAGGGTCAGGGCCGGTGCGACCGTGATCGAGTCACCCGTGTGCACACCCACAGGGTCGACATTCTCAATCGAGCACACGACAACGACGTTGTCCGCCTTGTCGCGCATCAGCTCGAGCTCGTATTCCTTCCAGCCGAGGATCGACTCTTCGAGCAGAACCTCGGTCGTGATCGACGCGGCCAAGCCCTGGCCGGCGATGCGCTCGAGGTCCTTGGGGGTGTAAGCGAAACCGGAGCCGAGACCACC
The DNA here is from genome assembly GCA_900556405.1 of uncultured Actinomyces sp. Classification (GTDB taxonomy): domain Bacteria; phylum Actinomycetota; class Actinomycetes; order Actinomycetales; family Actinomycetaceae; genus Pauljensenia. Next base: position 5,764 of record USPB01000069.1, on the reverse strand, counting down.
CATCGTGAAGGAGGGACGAACGACGAGGGGGTAGCCGAGCTCGGCGGCGGCCGCGTGGCACTCCTCCATCGTGTGGGCGATGAACGAGCGAGCAACCTCGGCGCCCGAACGCTCGACGATCTCCTTGAACTCCTCGCGGTCCTCGCCGGCGCGGATCGCGTCAATCGACGCGCCGATCAGCTCGACGTTGAAGCGCTCAAGAACGCCCATCTCGGACAGGGCGACGGCCGTATTGAGGGCCGTCTGGCCGCCGAGGGTGGGCAGGAGGGCGTCGGGGCGTTCTTTCTCGATAATCGAAGCCACGACCTCCGGGGTGATCGGCTCGACGTAGGTGGCGTCGGCGATACCCGGGTCGGTCATGATCGTGGCCGGGTTGGAGTTGACGAGGATGACGCGCAGGCCCTCCTCCTTCAGGACGCGGCATGCCTGCGTCCCCGAGTAGTCGAACTCGCACGCCTGGCCGATGACAATGGGGCCCGATCCGATGACGAGGACGGACGACAGATCGTTCCTGCGGGGCATCAGTGGGTCTCCTTAGCGGCAGTCATCAGGGAAATGAAGCGATCGAACAGCAGCTCGCCGTCGTGCGGCCCGGCAGCTGCCTCGGGGTGGTACTGGACGGAGAATGCGGGGATATCCAGGGCGCGCAGGCCCTCGACGACGCCGTCATTGAGGCCGATGTGAGAGACCTCGACACGGCCGTATCGACCCGAATCGAAGGGCGCGACGGATGGCTCCCCCACCGGGGCGTCCACCGCAAATCCGTGGTTATGGGCAGTGATCTCCACGCGGCCCGTGGCGACATCCTTCACCGGCTGGTTGATACCGCGGTGACCATAGTCCAGCTTGTACGTACCGTAGCCGAGGGCGCGGCCGAACAGCTGGTGGCCGAAGCAAATACCGAAGTACGGGATACCTGCATCCAGGACGGCGCGCAGGACGCCGATCTCGCGGTCGGCCGTGGACGGGTCACCGGGGCCGTTGGAGAAGAACACGCCATCCGGCTTCAGCGCCTCGATGTCGGCGAAGGACGCCGTCGAGGGCACCACATAGACGCGCACTCCACGTGCGGCCAGATGGTAGGGCGTGCGCGACTTAATGCCGAGGTCAACGGCCACAACGCGCGCAATGGGTTCCTTGCCTGCGAAGTCACCGAGGGGCTCCACCACGTAGGTCTCGTCAGTCGACACCTCGGCAGCCAGCGCCTGGCCGCTCATCGCGGGAGAATCGGCGACAATACGCACGAGCGAGGCCACGGCCTCCTCCCCCAGATACTGCGCGCCCACGGGCAGTGCGTCGCCCGAGAAGATGCCGGCGCGCATGGCGCCGCGCTCGCGGATATGGCGGGTGATCGCGCGCGTGTCAACGTCGGCGATGCCGACGATCCCCTGCGCGACGAGCTCGTCTTCCAGTTCGCGGCGTGCGCGCCAGTTGGAGGCCCGGCGGGCAGCGTCGCGCACGACGAAGCCAGCGACCCAGATGCGCGACGATTCGGGGTCCTCGTCGTTCACGCCGGTGTTACCGATGTGCGGGGCGGTCATAACGACGATCTGACGGTGGTACGACGGGTCGGTCAGCGTCTCCTGGTAGCCCGTCATACCGGTCGAGAACACGATCTCGCCGAGCGTGCGGCCCCTCGCGCCCCATGCGCGTCCCTTGAAGACGGTGCCGTCCTCCAAGACGAGCAGGGCAATATCGGACGTGGTCATCGGTCCTCCTTGGCAATCGGGGTGGCGTCGACGACCGTCGGGACGCCGTTATAAATCGTGTAGCGCACCTGTCCGGGCAGTTCCATACCGCGGAAGGGGCAGTTCGTGGAGCGGGTCCACTGCTTGGCGGGATCGACCGTGACGCGCACGGTCGCATCCACGAGGGTGACGTGTGCGGGCGCGCCGACGACGAGGCCTTGGCCCTGCGACTCAACGCGTCCGATGCGGGCGGGAACCGTCGACATGACGCGCGCGATGTCCGCCCAGTCCATGCGTCCCGTGTTCACCATCGTTTCGATGAGGATCGGCAGTGCGGTCTCCAGGCCGGTCATGCCGAAGGCGCCGGCCTGCCACTCGCAGTCCTTCATCTCGAGCGGGTGGGGTGCGTGGTCGGTGCCGATGCAGTCGATGGTGCCGTCGGCGAGGCCTTCGCGCACCGCCTCGACATCCTCCGCGCGGCGCAGCGGCGGGTTCACTTTGTAGAGCGGATCGTACGTAGCGGCCAGCTGCTCGGTGAGCAGCAGATGGTGAGGTGTGGCCTCGGCTGTGATGTCCACGCCCTGGGCCTTGCCCCAGCGCACGAGGTCAACCGAGCCCGCGGTCGACAGGTGGCACACGTGCAGGCGCGAGCCCACGTGCTTGGCGAGCAGAATGTCGCGGGCGATGATTGCTTCCTCTGCGACGGCGGGCCAGCCGGCAAGACCGAGCTCGCCGGACAGTGCCGATTCGTTCATCTGTGCACCCTCGGTGAGGGCCGGATCCTGGCTGTGCTGGGCGATGACGCCGCCAAACCCCTTGACGTACTCCAGGGCGCGACGCATGAGAACGGGATCGGAGACGCACTTGCCATCGTCGGAAAAGACACGAACCTTCGAGCGTGAACGGGCCATCGAACCGAGCGAGGCCAGATGCTTGCCCTCCAGGCCCTTGGTGACCGCGCCAACGGGGCGCACCTCCACCCAGTCAGCCTCCTCGCCCAAGCGCAGCACCTGGTCGACGATGGCAGCCGTGTCCTGCGTGGGCGTCGTGTTTGCCATTGCGTGAACGGCAGTGTAGCCGCCGACCGCAGCAGCGCGGGTGCCGGTGAAGACGGTCTCGGCATCCTCGCCACCGGGCTGACGCAGGTGGGTATGGATGTCAACGAGGCCGGGCAGAGCGATGAGCCCCTCGGCGTCGATCACGCGAGGGTCGCGCACACTGTCGCGGGCATCGGTGCCAATGGCAACAATCGTGCCACCTGACAGCGCGATATCGGTGGGTTCCCCGCCGAGGAGCGACGCTCCGGTGATCAGGATGTCGCGGGTCTGTTCAGTCATTGCTGTGTCCTTCCGAAGCGAGGAGCAGGTACAGAGCGGCCATGCGGATGCACACGCCGTTGGACACCTGTTCGACGATGACAGATTGATCTGAATCTGCGGCCTCAGCGCAGATTTCGAGGCCTCGGTTCATGGGGCCGGGATGCATGACGACGGCGCTGGGCGCCAGCGTGGCAAAACGTGCAGGTGTCAGTCCGTACTCAGCGTGGTAGGCACCAGGCGACGGGAAGAAACCCCCACCCGCGCTCGACATACGTTCGCGCTGCACGCGCAGCATCATGACCGCATCGGGGCCGGTCGCCAAGGCCTCGTCAAAGTTGTAGGAAGTGTCGCAGTTCCAGGTCTCCACGCCGATCGGTAGGAGCGTCGGGGGCGCGACAAGGGTGACGCGAGCACCCAGGAGCGTCAGAAGATCCACGTTGGATCGTGCGACGCGCGAATGGAGGACATCGCCGACGATAACGACGTGCGCGCCGTCGAGGCCAGATCCGGGAATGGGGGCGCCGTCCTCACCAAGCGACGGAGCGTAGTGGCGGCGCAAGGTCATCGCATCAAGAAGCGCTTGTGTCGGGTGCTGGTGGGTGCCGTCACCCGCGTTCAGTACCGGCAGATTCATCCAGCCGCCGTGCGCAAGCCGGTGCGCCGCGCCCGACGACGAGTGACGCACGATGACAGCATCCGCGCCCATGGCTTCAAGCGTGAGCGCAGTGTCCTTCAGTGACTCCCCCTTCGAGACGGAGGATCCGCGTGACTGGAAATTGATGACGTCGGCGCTCAGGCGCTTCGCGGCCGTCTCGAAGGAGATGCGGGTGCGCGTCGAATCCTCAAAAAAGAGGTTGACGACGGTTTTGCCCTGAAGCGTGGGAAGCTTCTTCACGCCGTGACTCTGCGTCGCGGCCATCTGCTCTGCCGTGTCGAGGATGAGGATCGCTTCCTCGCGCGTAAGGTCGCGGATTGAAATGAGGTGATTCAAGCTCATCGTTTACAGGCCTTTCCCAAGAAGGACGCCGTCGCGTCCATCTGTTTCGTCGAGCAGAATAGTGACGGTTTCGTCGCGAGATGTCGGCAGGTTTTTGCCGACGTAATCCGGGCGAATGGGGAGCTCGCGGTGTCCTCGATCAACGAGAACGGCGAGCTGAACGGCCGCGGGGCGGCCGATACGGGTGAGAGCATCAAGCGCCGCTTTAATGGTGCGGCCCGTGTACAAGACGTCGTCTACGAGGACGACGGTCTTGCCGTTAATACCGGTGCGAGGCACCAGGGTCTCTTTCGGAGCCCTCAGCGGCTGCGAGGCGAGGTCGTCGCGGTACATCGTGGTGTCGATGATTGCGAGCTCGGCACAGGTGCCGGAAACCTCTTTGATTCGATTGACAAGCCGTCGCGCGAGAGTCGCACCCCGTGTCGGGATACCCGCGATGACGAGATTGTTGCTGCCGCCATTGCGTTCAACGATCTCATAGGCGATGCGTGTCAGGGAGCGTGCGACGTCGCCAACTCCTAATACTTCTTTGCCGCGCGATGCGCGATCTGCGTGCACTTCGGCCACGCTTACTCCTTCCCCGCCTCACAGGACGGTCATTAAAGGATTTGTCGTGCTTCCATCCTACGCCGCTTGTGAAGAGCCGGTGTGACCCCTCCACGTGTGAAACCCCACGTGGGAAGCAGGAATGGATGCCAGTTCGGCGGAGTGGTTGGTCTGTGCGGGCTGTCAGGAAGGACGCTCGCTGATCGGCTTCGAACAGCGATAATACCCGGTAGGGGTATAGTAATATACCCCTACCGGGTATGGTGTCCTCCAGTGCAAGACGTGCCGACGTTGCCACTGCAATGAAAGGGGTTAGCCCGGTAAAATTCATTGAGCGCCGACGGCGCCTATGAAACGTTCCGACAGAAAGGCCTCCCCATGACCATCGAACAACTGCCCCAGCCCGAGGTTCGCGGCGGCTGCGGCTGCGGAGAGCATGATCTCCCCGAGCCCACCATTGATGCGACCGCTATCCCCCACCGTCTGCGTCATGCGGCCGTCCTCGGCGCTGCCCAGTCGATGAACGCCGGCGAGTCCTTCATCATCCGCGCTCCCCACCTGCCCCGACCGCTGCTCGCTCAGATCGCGCAGCTGCCCGGCGAGTGGACCTTCGAGGTCATCGTCGACGGCCCCGAGTTCTGGGATGTGCGAACCACCCGCCTCGCTCTCTGAGAGCAGGTAGTAAAGGGGGCGGGATCGTGGCGATCCTGCCCCCTACTGATATGCCCAAGATCCCATCAAGACAGCCATGCTGGTCGGCAGCATCTGCACTCGTCGCGGGCATTGAAGGAAAAAGTGGGGCCGACTCTCATCCGAGAGTCGGCCCCACCAGGCATGTAAAGCGAGCGCTCAGTACTCCTCGAGGAGTTCATCGAGCTCGTCTTCGACGCTGCCGCCATCGAGCGGCTTGGCACCAGCAGGCAGAGACCGTGCGGGCGCTTCCTGCGCGGGCAGCTCATTGACAGACGACGAGCCGGCCTCATCGGGAGCGTGCACATCCTCCTCATCGGAGCTACGACGCGACCACGCGGGTGACGCAAGATCCTTGCGGATTGCGTCGAGAACCGCGTTCACAAACGACGGCGACGTGTCAGTCGAGATCGATCGGACGATCGAGATTGCCTCGTCAATAACAATGATCGGCGATACCTCGTCGTTCTCGAGCATCTCCCACACCGCCACGCGCATGACCGCGAGGTCGACGGCGGCGATGC
>USPB01000068.1 GCA_900556405.1 uncultured Actinomyces sp. | reverse complement strand
GCCTTTCGTTGTTGTGACTGTGCGCGGGCGGGTGACCAACACCCGCCCGCGCACTGTGTTTTTCTGGCGTGAATACGCGTATATTACCCAGCATGTCTGTCCCGTCCTCTCGTGCTCACGCCGCGCTTCGTGCCACCTGCGTCGTCTACGTGTGCCTCGGTTTTGGCACCTCCGCGTGGCTCTCGCGCCTGCCCGACGTGCGCGACGACCTCGGGCTGACCCCGGCGACGATCGGCACGATGCTGCTCATCGCCTCCCTCGGCTCTCTGCTCACCCTGCCGACCTCTGGCCCGATCGTCACCAAGATCGGCGCGCGGGCCTCGGGCCGTATCGGCGTGCTCATCTGGGCTCTCGGCATCGTCTGCGCAGGGCTTGGCGCGCTCAACGCCTCGATCCCGCTGGCCACCGCCGGCCTCGTCCTGATCGCCGCGGGCAACGGCCTGTGGGGCGCGACTATGAACATCGAGGCCGGCCTCGTGCAGGCGGCCGTTCGCCGCACCGTCGTGCCCGTCATCCAGGCGATGTACGCGGTCGGCATGCTCGGTGGCGCGCTCCTCGGCGCGCTCGCCGCCCAGATGGGGCTGCCCCTCGGAGCCCACCTGTTCGGCCTGGCGGCCCTCGAGCTTCTCGCCTGCGGCACCGCCGTCGGCTTCTACCTGACGAAGGAGGAGGTCGCGGCCCTCGCACCCGCGCACGACAAGAGCGATGGGGGAGAGGCCTCGTCGAAGAAAGCGAAGGGTCTCACCCGCGTCGCCTGGCGCGAGAAGCAGACCGTGCTCATCGCCCTCATGGTCATGAGCGCGGGCCTCATGGAGGGCGCGGCGAACGACTGGCTCAACCTGTCCATGGTCGACGGCTACGGATACTCGACGGCAGCGGCCTCCGCTGCTTTCGCGTTCTTCCTGCTCATGATGACGGTCGTGCGTTTCGCGTCCCCGCGTCTCGAGGCCTGCCTGGGATCACCCATGCTGCTGCGGATCACCTTCTCCGGCGCGGTCGTCGGCCTGCTGCTCGTGGCCTTCGCGCCGCACCACCTGTTCGCGGTCGCGGGCATCGCGCTGTGGGGCATCGGGTCGGCCCTCGGCTTCCCGCTGGGCATTTCGGCGCTGTCCGTCGACCCCGTGATGACGCCCGCGCGCGTCTCGGTGCTCTCGACCGTGAACTACGGCGCGGCCCTCATCGGCCCGCCGCTCCTCGGCCTTATCGCCGACCACATCGGCTACCACCGTGCGCTGGCCTTCGTGGCCCTGCCGGTCCTCCTCGCGATCGTGCTCGCCGGGCAGGTGCCCGACCGCCGCGGGACGAAGCGCACGGACCTCGCCTTCGGCGACTAGAAGGCGGCTTCTCGGGCTTGTCCTTGAACCTTCCGTCCGCGACAGCGCAGGCGTATCCTGGTGTACGAGCACGCTTGTGACGTGGCGCTCTGTCTCGCTGCGATGGAAGAAGGGGTATCATGGCGCGAATCATCGGATACCGCCGTTTTGGAGGCGTCGAGGTCCTCGAGGAAGGCTCGGTGTCACTCCCCGCGCCCGGAGAGGGACAGGTGCTCGTCACCGTGCGGGCCGCCGGCATCAACCCCGTTGATTACAAGCTCTTCGGCGGATTGACGAGGCCTCTCGAGGTCCTCCGCACGATCGTTCACCCCGGCCGTTGGTTCGCCCGCGGGGCGGACCGGCCGCTGCACGGCGTCGGGCAGGATTTCGCGGGCGTCGTGGCGGCCGTGGGCCCGGGCGTGACCAACGTGGCGGTGGGCGACGAGGTCATCGGCCTCCTGCGCGCCGCCCCCTGGCAGGTGCGCGAATACGGTTCGCTCGCGACCCAACTCGTTATTTCCGCCGACAACGTCGTGTCCAAGCCCGCCTCCTTGAGCTTCGACGTCGCCGGAGGGCTGGGCGTTGCCGCGCAGACCGCGATGGGCGCCATGCGCAGCGTGAAGGCCGACGCGGGTGACGTCATCGTGGTCGCTGCGGCCGCCGGAGGAGTGGGAGGCCTCGTCACGCAGCTGGCTCTCGCCCGCGGTGCGACCGTCATCGGTGTCGCCGGTCCCTCGAACGCCGACTACCTGCGTTCTCTCGGCGCGATTCCCGTCTCCTACGGCGAAGGCATCGAGCAACGCATCAAGGGCGCGGTGCCCTCACCCGTCACTGCCTTCATCGACTGCTTCGGTGGCTACGCGTCGCTGGCCCACCGCCTCGGCGTCCCGGGAGAGCGCGTGGGCACTCTCGTTCCAACTCCCGCGATAGCCCTGCGTCGCGCGCGCTTTACCGGTGGGCGGGACGGGAAGATCGCCGACATCGCAACGGTCGCGGACCTCATCGACCGCGGGACGGTGAGCCTGACCATTGCGGGTACCTATCCGTTCGAGCTGGAGCAGGTGCGCGCCGCCTACAGCGAGCTGATGAGCGGCCACGTGCGCGGCAAGATCGTCATCACGATGGACTGACTCCGTCGCGCCCCGGGGTTAGGCCGAACGCGCACCGTGCGACTAGGCTTAGGGGCATGACGACCCTTGCTGATCTGACGACCCTGCGCGTGGGCGGGCCCATCGCCGAGCACGTGCGCGTTTCTACGACCGACGCGCTGGTGGATGCCGTCGCCGCGGCCGACGCCGCCGGAGGACCGCTCCTCGTTGTCGGCGGCGGGTCGAACCTGCTGGCCTCCGACGCCCCCTTCGAGGGCACGGTCGTCGACGTGCAGCCCTTCGATGAGGTCGCCTCCATCATCCACGAGGACCCCGCCGGATCCGTCGTCGTGCGCGCCGGCGCGGGCACGGTCTGGGACGAGTTCGTCTCCTGGACGCTGGCAGAGGGTCTGTCCGGCGTCGAGGCGCTCTCCGGCATCCCCGGCACCGTCGGCGCGTCCCCGGTGCAGAACGTGGGCGCCTACGGCCACGAGGTCTCCGAGACCATCGAGAGCGTCGAGGCCTACGACCGCCTGACGGGCATCGTCGTGCGCCTGCTGCCCTCCGACCTCGGCTTCGCCTACCGTTCCTCGGCGATCAAGCGCAGCGTCGGCGAGCCCGGCCTGGGCGACCGTCCCTGGGGTCCGACCGGCCGCTGGGTGGTCCTGTCCGTGGACTTCCGCCTCGAGCGCTCGGCCCTGAGCGCCCCCGTCATGTACGCCGAGCTGGCGCGCCGCCTCGGCGTCGAGGCCGGTTCGTGTGCTGATGCTTCCCTGGTCCGCTCGACCGTCCTGGACCTGCGTCGGGGCAAGGGCATGGTCCTCGACCCCGAGGATCATGACACGTGGAGCGCCGGTTCCTTCTTCACGAACCCGATCCTGCCCGAGGCCGCTGCCTCCGCCCTGCCCGAGGGCGCGCCTCGCTTTAGCGCGGGGGAGGGCCTCGTCAAGACGAGCGCCGCCTGGCTCATCGACCACGCGGGCTGCTCCAAGGGCTTCCACCTGCCCGAGGCCGGGGATCCACCGCGCGCGTCCCTGTCCACCAAGCACGTGCTGGCCCTGACGAACCGCGGCGGCGCGACGGGCGCCGACATCGAGGCCCTGGCCCGCGCCGTGCGCGAGCGCGTCTTCGATGCGTTCGGGGTGAGCCTGGTGCCCGAGCCGGTCACGGTCGGCATCGCCTGGTAGCGGGTCACCTGGTCGTTGTGGCCTCGACCGTCCTTGGCATCTTTCCGGAAATCCTGCTGTGGCACCTCCCCACATGTCGCACGTAATTCCTCGGAGCATCGCCGCCTACCCCCACACCTACGTGCGGGTCCTCCCCAAATTCCGCACGTAATTCCCTGGAGGGTGTCCTGTGACACGGCTTGAAAAACGCGGAATGTCAACGTTCTGGATTCAAAGTTTGAAATAGGTGTGGGGGAATTACGTGCGAGATTGTGGGAGAACTGTGCTGCAGCTTGCGCTCGCGGGTCGGTGACGCGGATAGGTTGTCACGATGCGGATAGGTTGTCACGATGCGGATAGGTTATGCGCATCCGGATAGGCTAATAACCTATCCACATCTTCATAACCTATCCGCATGTGAACCATCGGTCACCGAGGTGGCCAGCGATTTGGGCGCTGCTGTGGGCGTGGGCTGCTGTGGGCGACCGAGCAGTGACTGCGTTGGCGTCCCGGTAGATCCCTCAGAAGCCCCTCCATAAATTTCGCACGTAATTCCCTGGAATGTGTCCTGTGACACAGCTTGAAAACCGCAGAATATCAACGTTCTGAATTCAAAGTTTGAAAGAGGTGTGGGGGGATTACGTGCGAAATTGTCGGGGTGTGTGGAATTTTGCGCGGCTTGAGACCAATGCAGCCTGCGATCGCGGATAGTTCGAGGACGGGTGGGGAGGTGTCGTCGTCAATGAAGTACGCGCCTGCGGTCGTGGATTCGGTACGCGGATAGGCCCTTACGCGGATAGGTTGTCACGATGCGGATAGGTTATGCGCATCCGGATAGCTTAATAACCTATCCATATCTTCATAACCTATCCGCGTGCTCATAACCTATCCGCATGCGAGCTGTCATTCGCCAATGGTCTGCGCCTCCCCAAATTTCGCACGTAATTCCCCAACGTGTTTCCTGGATCACGCCTTGAAAACCGCGGAATATCAACGATCCGATTTCAAAGTTTAAAAAGTTGACATGGGAATTACGTGCGACATTTAGGGGTAAACGTGCCGAATCGTGAGGGCGGTGAGAAACAGCTGCTGCGCGGATGCAGCCTCGCGCCCGGGACCTATGCCGCAGGCTCCGCCAGCCAGGCGTCGATGTCGGCCTTCCAGGCCGCCTTGCGCGAGGGAGAGGCCAGCGATGCGTCGATAGAGGAGCGCGCCAGGTCGGCCAGGGCCTCGTCGGACAGCCCGAACACGTCGCGGGCGACCTCGTACTGGGCGACCAGGCGCGAACGGAACAGCAGCGGGTCGTCGGCAGCCAGCGCCACGGTAGCCCCGGCAGACAACAGGGTCGGCAGCGGCACCTGCGAGAAATCCGTGTAGACGCCCAGGTGCACGTTCGACGTCGGGCACACCTCCAGGGCGATGCCCGCATCCACGACGGCCTTCAGCAGATCCGGGTCCTCACTCGTGCGCACCCCGTGCCCGAGGCGGGCGGGCGCCAGAGTGGACACAACCTCGCGCACGGAGGAGGGGCCCAGGAGCTCGCCGCCGTGCGGGACGCCCACGAGCCCGGCGTGGCGCGCGATGCGGAACGCCGGAGCAAAAGAAGCCGTGGAGCCCACGCGCTCGTCGTTCGACAGGCCGAAAGCGACGACGTCGCCCGGTCCATCCCCGGCAAACGAGGCAGCCAGGCGCGCGAGGGTGCGCGCGTCCAACGGGTGCTTCATGCGCGACGCCGCAACAATCACCCCGATATCGACACCGGTATCGCGCGAGGCCGCTCGGGCCTCGTCGATGATGATCTCCAGCGCCGGGGTGATGCCGCCAACGTAGGGCGCGTAGGACGTGGGGTCGGCCTGGATCTCCATGCGCACCGAGCCCTCGGCGGCGTCGTCCTCGGCGGCCTCGCGGATGAGGCGGCGCATCGCGGCCTCGGAGCGCACGAGGTGACGCGCGGAGTCGTAAGCGCGCTGGAAGCGGAACCACCCGCGCCCGTCGGCCGGCATGGAGGCCGCGTCGATGTGCAGCAGGTGAGGGGGCAAACGCACGCCCTGCGCCCGCGCCATGTCCACCATCGTGGTGGGCCGCATCGCGCCCGTGAAATGCAGGTGCAGGTGGGCCTTGGGGAGGGCGGCGAGGTCGCGCCTGCCCGGTGGGGTGGGGCGCGGAGCCGTCAGGTTAGGGACAGCGGGCGCTTCCACGGCCTAGTGCTCCCCAAGCCAGATGATGATGTCGCGGATCAGGCCGGGGCCCTCGGGCTCGTTGAGGAGCTCGTGGTAGGCGCCGTCGACGATGCGCAGGTGGATGTCGGCGTCCGGGTGCGCCGCGCGTGCCCCGCGCACGAGCTCGCGCGAACCGCGCAGGTCCGCCATCAGGTCGTGCGACCCGTGCATGACCAGGGTCGGGGTGGCCAGGCGGTCGGCGCGCCGCAGCACCTCCTCGCCCTGAATGATCATGGTCGCGCCCGTCAGGATCGGCACGCCGCCCTTATAGGTGAGCGGATCCGCATCGAAGTCGCGCTGGACCTGCGGGTCGCGCGACAGGGGAGATACCTCCATGTCGGACGCGCCCTTCGCCACAACGAGGCCGGGGCACAGCCTCGCGAGAGGCGCCAGCATGTGCGCCTGGGAGGGGGAGACGTGGGGGAGGGGACGCAGCGCGGGCGCGGACAGGACCGTGCCGCGCAGCCGCGTCGGGTCAAGGATGGTCGAGGCAGCAGCGATGAGCCCGCCCATCGAGTGTCCGAACAGGAACAGCTCCGGCGTGCGGGCGTGGGCGAGGGCCGCCCGGCGCGCGTCACCGAAGTCGCGGATGAGCGCGCCCACGTCCACGCGGGCGCGGGGACCCTCAGAGGTCCCGTGGCCCGCGTGGTCGTAGTAGGCGACGTCGTAACCGGCGCGGGTGAGCGCGGAGCGCAGGTGGGCGTAGCGCCCGCTGTGTTCCGCGTACCCGTGGGCGAGGAGGACCGTCCCGAGGGGGTCCTCCCGCGCTGTCCGTTCGAACGAGACGTGCATCAGGCGAAGAGCTCCTGCACGCGGGTGATGCCCTCGACGAGGTCGTCGTCAGACAGGGCGTAGGAGAAGCGCAGGAAGCCGGAGGGGCCGAAGGCCTCGCCGGGAACCGCCGCGACCTCGACCTCGTCGAGGATCAGGTCGGCGAGCTCGCCCGAGGTGTTGGCGACGCGGCCACGGATTTCGCGACCCAGCAGGCGCTCGACGGAGGGGTAGACGTAGAACGCGCCCTTGGGGGTGGGAACGTCGAAGCCGTCGATCTGGCGCAGCATGTCAACGATCGTGCGGCGGCGACGGTCGAAGGCGACGCGCATCTCGTTCACCGCGTCCAGGGAGCCCGACACGGCGGCGCGCGCGGCTTCCTGGGCGATGTTGTTGACGTTGGAGGTCAGGTGCGACTGGAAGGACAGTGCGGCCTTGATGACGTCGGAGGGGCCGATCATCCAGCCGACTCGCCAGCCGGTCATCGCGTAGGTCTTGGCGACGCCGTTGAGGATGACGGCCTGGTTGGCCAGCTCGGGCACCAGCTTGACGATGTGCGCGCTCTGCGCGTCCTCGTACAGGAGGTGCTCGTAGATCTCGTCGGAAATGACCCAGATGCCGTGCTCGAGGGCCCACTGGCCGATCGCGGTCAGTTCCTCGGGCGTGTAGACGCTGCCCGTCGGGTTGGACGGCGAGCACATGAGGAGGACCTTCGTGCGAGGGGTGCGCGCGGCCTCGAGCTGTTCGACGCTCACCTTGTAGTCCTGGTCGGCGCCCGCGAACACCTCGACGGGGGTTGCGCCGGCGAGCTTGACGACCTCGGGGTAGGTGGTCCAGTAGGGGGTCGGCAGGATGGCCTCGTCGCCGGGGCCGAGCAGCGCGGCGAAGGCTTGGAAGACGGCCTGCTTGCCGCCGTTGGTGACGACGATATCGGCGGGGGAGACCTCGTAGCCGGAGTCGCGCAGGGTCTTGGCGGCGATGGCTTCGCGCAGCGCGGGCAGGCCGGCGGCGGGCGTGTAGCGGTGCATCGCGGGGTTGCGGGCGGCCTTGACGGCGGCCTCGACAATGTAGTCGGGCGTGGCGAAGTCGGGTTCGCCGGCGCCGAAGCCGATCACCGGGCGGCCGGCGGCCTTGAGGGCCTTCGCCTTCGCGTCCACGGCCAGGGTCGCGGAGGGGGTGATGGCGTTGAAACGATCAGAGACACGGGTGCGAGGAGTATTGGTCACCCCTCCATGGTCCCACGTCGCGCGCGCGTGTGGCGGGGAGGGCACAGAATGCGCGCGTGGGCTACCTCTCATTTACGAGGTCGGGGCTGGTATTTCGGGGCACGCGACCCTTGGCCGTGGTTCTCGGGTGGACAAAGCGCCGCATGATCCACTAATGTTCGTCAGGCAGGTTTTCCTGCGTAGGGCAGTGGCGCAATTGGTAGCGCACCGGTCTCCAAAACCGGCGGTTGTGGGTTCGAGTCCCGCCTGCCCTGCGGATTAGGCTGATCATTTCGTAGGAGGATTCCCATGGCCGATCGTGTTGCCTCGGACGCTGAATCCTCGCGCCGAGATCGCACTAAGAGCGCTGCCACCCGCAAGCGTGGTGACGTCGGCAAGGAACAGAACAAGCGTCCCGGTTTCTTCGGTGGCATCTGGCTCTTCTTCAAGCAGGTCATCGACGAAATGAAAAAGGTGACCTACCCGACGGGATCCGAAACCTGGACATACTTCGTCGTCGTGGTTGTGTTTGTCGCCGCAATCATGCTTTTCGCTGGCCTACTCGACTTCGGATTCGGTAAGCTAAGTGCATTGATCTTCGGCTGAGACCGACGAACCCGCCCGCAGGATACTGCAGGCGGGTTTCTTCTACGGTCCGGCCCCATTTGCAGGAGGGAAACGTCGTGAGCGACGAAAACTACACCGAGGAACAGGCCTTCGAGGAGCACCAGGAAGAGGTCCAGCAGGAGAGCGCCGAGGCGCTGGCCGACGGAGCCGCCCAGGAAGTCGTCGATGAGGTGGCCGAGGAGGTCGCCGAGAAGGAGACCGAATCGGACGACGAGGCCCCTGCCTCGGCCGAAGAGGAAGCGATCGCCAAGCTGCGCCGCAAGCTCTACATGTCTCCCGGCGACTGGTACGTCATCCACACCTACTCTGGCCACGAGCGCAAGGTGAAGGCGAACCTCGAGCAGCGCATCACCACGCAGAACATGGAAGACTACATCTTCGCCGTCGAGGTCCCGGACGAGTACGTCATGGAGTACCGCGGCACCACGAAGAAGCGCGTGCGTCACGTGCGCATCCCCGGCTACGTGATCGTCTGCATGGACTTCAACGAGGCCTCGTACCGTGTCGTCAAGGAGACCCCCGCCGTCACCGGCTTCGTGGGCGACCAGCACAACCCGGTCCCGCTCTCGATTGATGAGGTCGTCATGCTCCTGACGCCCAACGTCCTCGAGGAGGCCGCCGAGGCCGCCAAGGATCAGCCCGCACCCGTCCAGGTCGTCCAGACCCAGTTCGAGGTCGGCGAGATCGTCACCGTCACCGACGGACCTTTCGAGACCATGTCGGCCACGATCTCCGAGATCATGCCCGAGACCCAGAAGCTCAAGGTCCTCGTCACCATCTTCGAGCGCGAGACGCCGCTCGAGCTCGGCTTCGACCAGGTGGAGAAGCTCGAGCAGTGACATCACGCACCCGGACTTGGGATCGAGCCCGGAATCGCGTTATGATTCACTTTTGTGTGCGTAGGGCGCACTATGCCCGCTGAAACCCAGTGAGCAGTGCCCGACGCTCTGCCTGACCGGCACCCGTCGGTCAGAACTTCAGAAGAAAGACCCGCATTCATGGCACCGAAGAAGAAGGTCACCGGCCTGATCAAGCTTCAGATCGCAGCCGGCGCCGCAACCCCCGCACCGCCCGTCGGCCCCGCACTGGGCCAGCACGGCGTGAACATCGTCGAGTTCACCAAGGCTTACAACGCGGCCACCGAGTCGCAGCGTGGAAACATCATCC
>USPB01000067.1 GCA_900556405.1 uncultured Actinomyces sp. | reverse complement strand
AACCTACTGCGAGGCGAGCGCCGCTGTGGGCGGCGTACGGGCCGCTCGGATCGCGGGGTAGAGCCCGGCAACGGCGCCGATGAGGAGAGTCGCACCGAGGCCTGCGGCGATCACCCACCAGTGCAGGGTGGGCGGCCAGCCGTACGCGTAACACATGCCCCAGGTGACGCCCGCACCGATGAGGCATCCGGCAAGTCCTCCGAGGAAGGACAGGAGCAGGGCTTCGGCCAGGAACTGCACGGTGATGTGTCCCCTCTTCGCGCCCAGAGAGCGGCGCAGGCCGATCTCCTTGCGGCGTTCCAGGACGGAGATGATCATCGTGTTGGCCACGCCGATGCCTCCGACGAGCAGGGCGATCGATCCGACGCCGGCGAGCAGCGTCGTGAGCGTCTGGTCAGCCGCGTTCTGAGCGGCCAGCGCGTCGGAGGGACGCGAGACCTTCAGGCCGGTGGCACCCTGCGGGGCGAGCGTGGGTCCGAGGAGCTCGCGGACGTTCTCCACCTGATCCTCGGAAGAGCGCTCGTAGATCGTCGTGGGCGTCTTGCCCGCGTCGAAGTACGTGCCCGCGGCGGGCACACCGATGAGCGCGGCGTTATCGAGTTCCTCGGCCAGGGGTGCCGGATCCATGATGCCCAGGACGGTGAACGACATGCCGCCCAGCCATACCTGGGTGCCCGGCTCGACGACGCCGAGCAGCTGCGCGGCCCTCGACCCCAGGACGACGCCCGGGTACTTCGCGGTGGCATCGTTGAGCCACGCGCCCTTCTTCATGGTCCCGGAGACGACCTTCAGGAGGTTCGTGTCGGCCGCCATCGTGATGATGCCGCCGGTCGCGTTCGGGTCGGACAGGCGCGAGCGGTACACGGAGACGCCGCTCAGAGTCGACGTCGAGGCCGCGTCGGTGACGCCCGGGATCATGAGGGTTCGGCCCACGGAGTCCTCGGGCAGGATGAGGTCCGTTCCCGACAGGTCCGCACCGCTGCGCGCGGTCAGCATGTTGGTGCCGAGCGCCCGCAGCTGTTCTTGCAGGCGGGCCTGCGAGGAGGCGGAGACACCGACGACGCCGACCATGGCCGCGATGCCGATCGCGATGCCCAGGGCCGAGAGGATGGCTCGCATGGGGCGGGCGCGCAGGCCCGTCAGGCCCAGGCGCGCGACGTCCGAGAGGCGCAGCGCGGAGCGGCCGGTTCCCGAGTTCTTCTTACTCGCCATGGCCACCTCCCGGGTGTGCGGAGTCGGAAACGATCTCGCCATCGCGGATGGCGATCTGCCTGGGCAGCGATGCCGCCAGGTCGTTGTCGTGAGTAATCACGATGATGGTGGTGCCGGCCTCGTTGAGCTCGCGCAGGAGGGCGACGATGGACGCGCCCGAACGGGAGTCGAGGTTACCGGTGGGCTCGTCGGCGAGCAGCAGGGCCGGGTGCCCGATGATGGCACGAGCGATCGCGACGCGCTGGCGTTCGCCGCCCGACATCTGGTGGGGCTTGTGGTCCATGCGGTGCCCGAGGCCCACGCGGGTCAGGGCCTCACGCGCGGCCTCGCGGCGCTTCGCGCGCGGCACGCCCCGGTAGAGCAGTCCGTCCGCGACATTGTCGAGGGCAGACACGCCGGCCGTGAGGTGGAACTGCTGGAACACGAAGCCGATCAGCGAGGAGCGCACCCCCGACAACTCGGTGTCGCGCAGGGAGGACACGTCCGTCCCGTTGATGCACACGCTGCCCGAGGTGGGCCGATCCAGCGTTCCGATGAGGTTGAGCAGGGTCGATTTTCCGGAGCCGGACGGCCCGACGATGGCGACGAATTCGCCCTCGTCGACGGCCAGGGACACTCCGTTACAGGCGTGCACGGGCGGGCTGCCGAAGGACCGGTGCACGTCGGTCAGTTGCAGGATGTGGCTCATCGGTTGGGCACCACCACGCGCTGGCCTTCGGCGATCTCGTCGCCGCTCACTTCGACGCGGTTTCCCGCGAACAGGCCGACGGTGACGGGAACCCGGCGAATCTCGCCCTTCTCATCCACGACCTCGACGCCGAACTGGTCGGTGCTCAGGGCCACGAGCGCGCCGAGGGGCACGGACAGCACGCCGGTGCGGGTCTCGGAGGTCAGGCCCAGGGAGACCGAGGCCTCCTGGAGCCCTTCGAGGGCGGAGGTGTCATCGGGGGTGACGGTGATCGGAATGATCCGTTCCTTGGTTGTCTCCTTGGATCCTTCCTCGCTGTCCTTCTCGCGGGGCGGCTCGACGGAGGTGATCGTTCCGGTCGTCGTCGCGGCGGAGCCGGGCAGGCGCACGGTGACGGAGTTCCCGACGACGCCGAGGGCCTGGTCGGAGAGCTTCAGGTTCGCGGAGATGACCTGACGCGAGGACGAGGCCGTGAAAAGCTCCGTCTCCATCGTGGCGTTATCGCCGACGCGGGCCTTGAGCGCGCCGATGCGCAGGTCCTCGGGGGCGAAGAGGACGGTGCCCAGGGGCAGGGAGCCGCTCTGAGTGAGCGTGAGAGCCTTCTGCCACTTCTTAATCGCCGCGATCGTGTTCCAGTCGAAGTGGGCGTTGGGCGTGGCCTCGAAGTAGCCGAGCTCGGACAGCGCCGTCTCCAGCTGCGTGACGTCCTCGCCGTCGCTCATGCCCTCTTCGAACGCGCGCCAGGCCGGGGTGGAGCCGTGGAGCAGGTACGTGTTGTTGCCGGCGACCGTGTACACGTGCGATCCCTGGGTGAGGGTCGTGCCGGGCGTGGGCAGGGCGGTAACAACGCCCTCGAAGGCGCTCTTCAGGGTGTAGGAGTCAGCGTAGTGGAGGGTTCCCTGGACGGTGGTCTCCCCCACCAGGTCGCCGCGTGTGACGGTCGCCGTTGCACCGTCAAAGGACTGGGGAGCGTCGGCGTCCGCCTTGGCACCCGAGCATGCGGACAGGGTGAGCGCTCCAATCGCGAGGATCGCAAGTATGGCCGCGGGGCGTGGGGTTCGCGGACGCGTCACTTGGCGGCCCCTGACTGCTGGAAGCACTTGTTAAGCACGTCCTCGGGGATGTCCTTGACGCTGATTCCTTCGCCGGCCTGCGGGTCCTTCACGTCGTATCCGGCCTCGCGCAGGCACTGGGCGGCCTTAACCATGGCCTCACGCGCGGCGGGGTCGTTCGCGACGTTATCCTCGCCGGTCATGCCGGAAACCTTCACCATGCACTCGTTGAGGGCGTTGTTGAACGCGTCGGAGGTGTCCTTGAGATTCTCGGGTGTCAGGCCCGTGTCGGGCACATCAAAGCCCTTCTCACGCATGCACTGAGCGAACACCAGGTTGGGGTCGTTGCTGGCGGCGTTGGTGGCCGCCGCGCTCGGGCTCTTCGAGCTGGACGGGGACGAGGCAGACGATCCGGTTGACCCGCAGGCGCTGAGGGCCGCCGCCAGGGTGATGGCGATGACGGCAAGGGCGCGCGTCTGTGCGCGATTCTTCATCGAAAACTCCTTGAGGAATGCTTATCGGCAATGGTTCTCACTACCTGACTAGATTACATCCCACAAGACTGAAAGCTACCTGAAAACTATCCGGGAGCACGCGCAGAGTTTCGTCAGACAACCCTGGGAGCACAAAACGAGGCGGGGGACGCTCGCACATCCCCCGCCTCTGACCCGATACTCCTCCTCATCGGGCGCTTATTCGGTTAGTCTTCAGCAGCCTCGGAGCGAGCAAGGTTTTGCTCCAGGAGGGACACAATCTCTCCATGCTTAACCTCAGTCAGGCTGACCTTGCGAGCAAAGACGATGAACGCCAGGACGATAACCGCAAGAGGAGCGTAGAAAGCAGCCGTCTTGAAGGTCTCAATGTTCCCGGTCGTCAGCAGGGCGGGGTCAACATCATTGGTCATGGCTGCAGCGATGGCGACGAAGCCGACGATGGAGTTCGACAGGGCGCCGGCGATCTTGTCGAGCATGGGGCGCACCGAGAGGGTGACGGCCTCGTTACGCTTGCCAGTCTTCCACTGCCCGTACTCAACAGAGTCGGTGATCGTGAGGATAGCCGTCATCTGAATACACGTGGCCGGAAGGTAGAACAGGACCAGGGCGACAAAGACGACAATGAGGTTCGACGAGAAGAGAATGAACAGGATGTAGGCGCTCGCCATGAGCACCATGCCGCCAAGGTAGAGGTAGCGGCGGGGCAGGCGGTGGTTGATCACCGGGTACAGGGGCGTAACTGCCAGGCCGATGACGAAGGCGATAATGCCGACCACCGAGTAGATATCGGGCTTCTGGAGCACGAACTTGAAGAGGTAGATCATGAAGCCCGTCGTCGCAACGTTCGCGATCGAGTAGAGGACGTACGAGAGGGAAGTCCACAGCAACTGATCATTGCGCACAATCGCCTGGAATGCCTGCAGAGGGTTGGACTTATCGGAGGGATCGCGCAGGACGCTCTCCTCCTCGCGCGTTCCGAACGCGACGGCCAAGCAGGTCACGATACCAAGGATAGCGATGACTGCACCGAAGCCCGTCCATCCTTCCTGGCTCTCAGAACCAGCTCCCGCAAGAGCACCGAAGAATCCAACCACGGGAACGACGATCGCGGTGACGCCGTTGTAGCCGATGGAGCCCGTGAATGTTCCGAGAGCGGTGTACACACTGCGCTCCTGCGAGGAGGAGGACAACGCAGGAATCATGCCCCAGTATGAGATGTCACGCAGGGAGTACAGGATGTCAAGGACCACGAAGACGATGATGAAGACAACGATGAACACTCCCTTGTTCACGTTGACGAGGCCGAAGAGTCCGGTGAAGATCGCAAAAAGAAGAATAGAGGATCCAACGCCGCCAATGACTTGCCAGGGCTTGAATCGCCCGAAGCGCGAGGTCGTGTTGTCCACCAGGTTCCCAAGCAGTGGATCAATGAAGATCTCAACGATCCGAATAATGAAGACGAGGGCGGTGATGATCGCAATCATCGCCTTGGCCTCGGAGTCCTCATAGTCGCGGAACAAGGTCTGCGCCGCATAGTAGGTGACAAAGAATGTTGAGAGCGCATTGTAATACGCAGCCTGCCCCAGATTGCCGATCGCGTAGCAGATTCGCGACACCCAGCTCTTGTGTACGTTTTCTTCGTGTGCCATGGTCCCTCTCCTTCGAAGCAACTCTTACTCGGACACTCCTAAGGTAACGCATTTACTTACGAATACCAACGATATTTAGATCACACCAATATCTTTTAGTAACCCCATTGCCTTTATGTAATCAACGGGATACTCTGACCTCAGAGCACGATCGCTCCACCGCAACGTCGCACATTCGGAAGGTCACCATGTTCCACACACCTACCGCCTCCACCCCCACATCGGCATGGCTCAGCGATCCGCAGACCTTTGCTGTCAATCGACTTCCCGCGCACAGCGCACACCGCACGAACGCCCCAACGCAGAGTCTTGACGGAACCTGGGAAGTCGCACTTACGTCAAGTTCGCGCGTGGCTCTTGATTCCCCCACCACCGCATTCGACCAGGAAGCAGTCCACACCCTTCCCGTTCCCTCAACCCTCGAAGCTGAGGGGCTATGGCCTCCGGCGTACGTCAACATTCAGATGCCGTGGGACGGCCACGAGAACCCTCAGGCTCCCAAACCGCCAGAGGAGTGCCGAGTTGCGCTCTACCGGCGCGCCTTCGCCCTGCATGATTCCCTCCAGGAGTCTTTGAGCAAGAAAGGACACGCACGCCTACGCTTCGATGGTTTTGCGACGGCTCTCTACGTCTGGGTAGACGGCACTTTCGTCGGATACTGCGAGGACGGGTACACGGCGAGCGAGTTTGATATCACGTCAGCACTGACGCACTCCCCGGACCACGAGATTGTTGTCGCCTGCTACGAGCATTCCAGCGGCTCGTGGCTGGAAGGACAGGACTCCTGGCGTTTCCATGGCATTTTCCGTTCCGTATCACTGGTAGCTCTGCCTGCCCGCCACGTCGCCCACCTCGCAACCAACGCTGACTACGACGCGGACTCTGGCATGGGAATACTCAATGTCACGGTCGACCTCAAGGGAACCAAGGCCGACAGTACCGCGAGCGCCCAGCTCACCGATTCGAGCGGCGCCATTGTATGGAGCGAAAGCGTGCCCGCAAACGATCCCAGCATCACGCTTCGGGCTGAACTAGAAGGCGCACACCCGTGGACGGCGGAGGATCCGGCCCTGTATACGCTGAGCCTCACGATTCACGACGCCGATGGAAACGATTGCGAGACCGTGACTCAGCGCGTGGGCTTCCGCCGCTTCGAAATCCTCAACTCTGTCTTCATGCTCAACGGCCAGCGCCTCATTTTCCGCGGTGTCAACCGCCACGAGTTCAATCCTTGCACGGGCCGAACGATGTCGATGGAGGACATGGTGACGGACGTGCGCCTGTGCAAGCAGCTCAACATCAATGCAATCCGCACAAGCCATTACCCCAATGACACCCGTTTCCTAGACCTGTGCGATGAGTACGGCCTGTATGTCATTGACGAGGCGAACCTGGAGACACACGGATCATGGTGCACGCCGGGCGACATCCCCACCCCAGCCACGGCGATCCCGGGATCAAAGATGGAGTGGGAGGGTGCCTGCGTGGATCGCGTCGAGTCGATGTTGCACCAGGATTTCAATCACGCCTCCGTGTTGATATGGTCGCTGGGTAACGAGTCTTTTGGCGGCGAGGTTTTCCGCTCTATGTACCGGCGCTGTCATGAGCTGGACAATTCCCGCCCTGTCCATTACGAGGGTGTCACGTGGGATCGAGAGTTCGACGATGCCTCCGATATTGAGTCACGCATGTACGCGCTGCCTGACGCGATCGAGGAGTACCTGCGTGATAACCCGGCGAAGCCCTATCTGTCGTGCGAGTACATGCATGCGATGGGTAACTCTGTTGGTGGCCTTATCCACTACACGGACCTGGAGCGCTACCCCGCGTATGGTGGGGGCTTCATCTGGGACCTGATCGACCAGGCTCTGTACCATGAGCCGACCGCTGGCTCGGATGGTGAGTTCCTGGCATACGGCGGCGATTTCGAGGATCGCCCTTGTGACTGGGAGTTCTCCTGTGATGGCATCCTCTTCGCCGACCGCACACCCAAGCCCTCAGCCATGGCGGTCAAACAGCTCTACTCCCCCGTCACTCTCACGCCGAGCATCGACGGAATCCTGATCGATGCCGTTGTCCTCCCCGCGCCGCTTGCCAACCTGTGTGTGCGTGCCCGGATCCTTGCTGACGGCGCGGTTGTCTGGGAGAAAGAGGTCGCGGCAACAGGCATCTCCCGTGGGCGGAGCACCATCAGTGTGGGATGGCCGTCTGAACTGCTAGCCGACACAAAACAAGAGATCGTGTTGGAAGCAGCACTTGTCATCTCCTCCGACACCGCGTGGTGCGAGGCTGGGCACATTGTCTCCGTGGGCCAGACAGTGTTCTCCTGCCCCGAGCAGGCCGACACGACACCCAGTGGCCACGCCACATTCACCGTGGGCCGTTGGAACATTGGTATGCGTGAGGGCGAGAACGAGGCTTTGCTGTCGCGTACCGCGGGTGGCATCGTCCAGTGGCGTCGCGGCAACAAGGCCATGGCCCTCTTCCCTCCCAAGCTGACAACCTTCCGACCGCTAACGGACAATGATCGAGGCTGTGGGCACGGTTTCGACCGCGCGTGCTGGACGACGGCTGGAGCCTACGCACGATGCGTGAACACCACCGTCGAAGAGACCGGCGAGGGTGTCGTCGTTACCTACGACTACCGTCTTGCGGGCATTGCAGATGTCACCGTGCCTGTGCGCTACGAGCTGCGCACCGACGGCACGATTCGTCTCACGGCAACCTACCCGGGTGCGCATGATCTCCCAACGATGCCATGCTTTGGGCTCGAGTGGGCGCTCCCCTCGTCGATTGACCGCCTGAGTTTCTATGGCCTCGGCCCCGTCGAGGCCTACGCGGACCGCCTGGCCGGAGCAACCCTGGGCGTGTGGTCCCAGAGCGCAGCCGAAGGGCTGGCCCCCTACGCGGTACCGCAGGAGTGCGGCTTCCACCCCGGCATCCGCTGGTGCGAGGTAACGGACGACGACGGACACGGCCTGCGTGTTGAGGCACGCGGCAATCTCGGGGTCTCGCTGCTGCCCTACTCCTCCGCGCACATCGAAAACGCTCGACACTGGTGGGAGCTACCGGATCCCTCCCAGCGGCCCGCGACCTACCTACGTCTGCTCACTGCACAGATGGGGGTCGGCGGTGACGATTCGTGGGGTTCGCCGGTGCATGACGAGTACCAGATTGATGCGACCGAGAAGCAGGTCCTGGACGTGACGTTGTCTCTCATCTGAGAGACATTCAGCGGCGGCGGGTGTGAGGCAACTCCCCCGCCGCTGCCGTTATGCGTTCACGCCCGATCACTGTGCGGTGGCGCCGTGCGTGGGAATAAAGCTCTGTCGCACAACAAGGCGGGTGGACAGTAGAACGTGATGCTTATGCATGAAACGGCCCACGATCGCGTCTGAGAGGAGTATGAGCGCAGTCTCGGCCAACTCGGAGCGCTCGATCGCATAGGAGCTGAGCGTGGGAGCCGTGTACTCGCAGACCTGAAGATTGTCGATGGAGACGACGGCAATCTGATCGGGTACACGGAGCCCACGGGCAGCGAGCACCTGAATGACGCCAACCGCCAGCGGATCAGCCGCGACAAGGACAGCGTCGGGCAGATCATCCGTGCACGCATCAAGTAGTGCTTCGGCCTGGCTGCGTCCATTCTCCACAGTGAAGGGACCGGAGGCGCAGACGTAACCATCAGTGGGCATGTCGAGGAGGTGGGCCCACTCGTTGAAGGCGATGGTACGCGGGTCTTGCGCGAAGACATGAGAGCCCATCATGTGCCCGGCGCCGCCGATAAAGGCGATACGCTGACGCCCCTGCTCACGCAGCGTGTAGATCGCGTCAATGACCGTTTGCTGCAGGTCGGGGCGCACAGAATGAAAGAGCGCAGGCGCGGGGTTGATGTCGATAAACACGCCGTGCGAGAGCGCCTCATACAAACGGTCGAGGTCGCCTTGCGCGATCGGCGCAGGACCGATGGACACAAAGCCAGAGAAGTCGTCCGCAGCATCGATGAGCGCGTCCACGGTCGGGAAGAACGCCAGGCTCATCATGTTCTCCGCCGCACGCTCGCGCAGTGCCTCACGCAGGTCGGAAAAGTAGGAATCCTGGGGTCCATTCGAGGGGTCGAAGTTCTCTAGCACCGCGATGGTCTGAGGGACGCCGGCGCGCGATGTGCGCAGCGCGTAGCCGAGCTCGTTGGCTACTTGGATAACACGGTGGCGGGTCGATTCCTTTGCGGTGAAACTGGGGTCTCCCGAGAGGACGCGAGACACCGTCGCCTTCGAGTAACCCGTCGCCTTGGCAATATCACCGAGGTTAACCATCGATCCCCCTCCCAAAACTCCCTGTGTTCAGCTCATACAGTCTAGCTGACTCACTGATCGCTCAGCGGGATCAACACCGCATCGGTCGGGCGCACAACTGAAGAGGCCGGGGCTTGGCACTCCCCGAGCGCACACTCAGAGGCAGGCGCCCTCGTCGTATTCGGCCTTGATGTCCTCGTGGTGGCGGATGACCTCGCGGACCATGAAGCCCAGGAACTT
>USPB01000066.1 GCA_900556405.1 uncultured Actinomyces sp. | reverse complement strand
ACCACCCCGAAGATGTCGAGGTGACGCCTCGTTCCATGCGACGTGGCCAGCTTCTCGAGGTTCGCGTGAACCCTGAGGATCTGGGTCGCGTCATCGGACGCGGCGGTCGGACGGCTCGCGCCCTGCGCACCGTCATGGGTGCGCTGTCCACGCGTGGCACTGTCCGCGTTGACGTCGTCGACACGGATCGCGAGTAAGACTCGCACACGTCACGGAGGGGTCCGGCACTGCCGGGCCCCTTCGTTGTATCCTTCGGGGGAGTCCCCGTACATCGTGAGGAGAACATATGCAGCTCACCGCCGCTATCGTCGGCCCCGCCCACGGCCTGCGCGGAGAGGTTATCGTGGACGTGCGCAGTGACGACCCCGAGGTCCTGGCACCCGGTGCCCGGTTGGATGTTGCAGGGGAGAAGCGCTCCCTCACGGTGAGGAGCATTCGTGTCCATAAGGAGCGCGTGCTTGCCTCGTTTGAGGAATGCAATTCCCGTGAGGAGGCCGAGGCGCTGCGTGGTGCGCGCCTGCTCGTCGATGCGCATCCGGAGGAGGACGCCTGGTATCCGCACGAGCTGAAGGGCCTTGAGGCGCGCACTCCGTCCGGAGATGTCCTCGGGACAGTGAGTGGGTTGAGGCCCGGTGCCGCTCAGGATCTCCTCCTCGTGGCCACCGAGCATGGAACCGTTATGGTGCCTTTCGTGACGGCGCTCGTTCCGACCGTCGACGTCGAGGGTGGCGCCGTCGTGATCGACGCGCCACCGGGGCTTTTTGATGATGATGCAGTCTCGGAGCGCGAGGGTCACTAAGCTCGTGCGTTTCGATCTGATCTCTATCTTCCCCGACTACTTCGCGCCCCTGCGTCTGTCCCTGATGGGCAAGGCGGAGGAGACAGGCCTTGTGGACCTTCACCCGCATGACCTTCGCAACTGGGCCACCGGCAGGCATCGCAGCGTTGACGATACGCCGTACGGTGGTGGCGCCGGCATGGTGATGCGCGCGGACGTGTGGGCCCGTGCCTTGGACGAGGTGCTGTCCGTCCCGCTTCCGGAGCGTTGCGGCGAAGGGGCCCCGGCCTCGTTCCGCCGTGTCCTAGCGATCCCCACGCCTTCGGGAACACCGTTGACGCAGGCCCGGGTGGAGGACCTCGCGCACGCCGACCAGATCATCGTCGCCTGTGGACGCTACGAGGGGATCGACGCGCGCGTCGCCGAGCATTACCGAGGCGTCGGCGTTGAGGTCGTCGAGTTTTCCATCGGCGACTACGTCCTCAACGGTGGTGAGGTTGCGGCGATGGTGTTGACGGAGGCGGTTGCTCGTCTGCTCGATGGCTTCATGGGGAACCCGGACTCTCTGGTGGAAGAGTCACACTCGGGTGCTGGGTTGCTCGAGTATCCCGTGTATACGAAGCCGCGGGAGTTTCGCTCCCTTGAGATTCCCAATGTCCTTCTCGGTGGCAACCATGCGGCCATTGAGCGCTGGCGGCGCGACCGCGCGATTGAGAAGACGACGCGGGTGCGTCCCGATCTCGCGCTCTCGTTGGATGCCTCGTCGCTGACGGGTGAGGATCGTGCGGCACTCGCTTCTTGCGGCGTCGCCTACACCCGTGACGGCTCCGCGCATCGCCTGGATGTGCGCCTCGCGCGACCTGACGATGCCGCCGCTGTCAGTGAGCTTGCTGCGCGTACCTTCCCGGATGCGTGCCCGTTCTCCCTCCCAGCTGAGGCGATCGAGGAACACATCGCAACACAGCTGTCGCCGACCGTCTTTGCGGCAGTCATCTCCTCTCCTGAGGAGCATCGGCTTTTTGTTGCCGAGGTCGAGGGCACGCTCGTCGGTTATGTGCTGACCCACGTTGGCACCCACGCGCTGCCCGGTGATCTTGTGCGCCCCGGGCGCGTCGAGGAAGGCAGTGCCTACCTGTCCAAGTGCTACGTGGACGAGGAGTGGCGGGGGAGCGGTATCGCCGATGCGCTGATCGAACGAGCCGTCGCCGACGCAGGCGAGGCTGGGCACACGTCCATCGTCTTGGGTACCAATCGCAGCAATAAGAAAGCGCAGAACTTCTACAAGCGCCACGGCTTCCGCAAACGCTCGAGCCGTACGTTTGAGGTGGGAGGCGTGCGCAACTACGACGTTGTCATGGTGCGTGATCTCACCGCGTAATGCGGCGGCGCACTGGCAGATGTGCTAGGGCCTGTGGGATAATAGCCGGGATTGTGCGCGGTTCATCCTGCCGCAGGGGGACACCGAGGCGCACGATCACACGTCAGATGAGCGGGTAAAACCCGCCCAACCAGGCGCTTCCGACCTGCGGCAGATGCGTCAAGGAGAAGAAATGCAGAAGCTGGACGCCGTTGATGCGGCATCGCTGCGCGATGACATCCCCTCGTTCCGAGCTGGCGACACCCTCAAGGTGCACGTCAAGGTTATCGAAGGCAACCGCTCTCGTATCCAGGTCTTCCAGGGCGTCGTGATCGCTCGTCGCGGTCACGGTGTGTCCTCCACGTTCACCATCCGTAAGGTTTCCTTCGGTGTGGGCGTCGAGCGTACCTTCCCGGTTCACGCCCCCACGATCGACCACATCGAGGTCGTCACCAAGGGTGACGTGCGTCGCGCTAAGCTCTACTACCTGCGTGAGCGTCACGGCAAGGCCGCGAAGATCAAGGAACACCGTTCCGGCAAGGCCGAGTGAGGTCGGCCGGGCTCAAGCCTTGGCATTTTTCACGGAAAGGCCCGACACCGCGCGCCGGTGTCGGGCCTCGCCGTATCCTGGGATGGTTGACGTAACGACAAGGAGATTGCATGACCCCGACTGCAGGCCCGACTCTCGGACCGTTGCATGCGCCTTCGCTCCGAGATCGTGACCGTGCGGAAGCCCGCGCGCGGCGTAACCCGCTCGTGTGGCTGCGCGAGATTCTCGTGATCATCGTCGTTGCACTTGTGATTTCGTCGCTCCTGCGCGCCTTCATCGTGCAGGTCTTCTGGATTCCGTCACCGTCGATGCATAACACGCTCGTTGAGGATGATCGGATCGCTGTCTCGCGTATCGACGCGTTGACGTCGAACGTTCGCCGTGGCGACGTCGTCGTTTTTGATGACACTCTTGGTTGGCTCGGCACGTCGGAGACGACAGCACCTTCTGTTCTGCGTCGGCTTGGTGAGTTCACCGGGTTTGTCCCCGGTGGCGGTGAACAGACTCTCGTGAAGCGTGTGATTGGCGTTGGGGGAGACCACGTGACCTGTACGAGCGCGACCGGCAAGGTCAGCGTCAACGGGGTTGAACTGGATGAAACCTACGTTCCAGCGGGCCAGGTTCCCTGTGGTGAACGCACCTTCGACGTTGTCGTTCCCGAGGGGCACCTGTGGGTGATGGGTGACAATCGTTCTAACTCTGCAGATTCTCGTTATCACATGGGGACGGGGCAGTCGCCCTACGTGCCTGTGTCCTCGGTCGTGGGTACCGTCCAGGCCGTTATCTGGCCGACGTCGCGATGGACGACCGACATCGCGCATCACGAGGTCTTTGCCTCCGTTCCCTCCGCATCATGACCACAGCGTCGCGTGAGCTGGAGGTCTCCCTGGCCAGGCGCTGGGGTGTCGTCGCTGGCATGGACGAGGTGGGGCGCGGAGCTCTCGCTGGTCCCGTTGCCGTTGGTGTTGCGCTGATCGGCGTCGATGCGCCACCCGTTCCCGAGGGACTCACGGATTCGAAGGCACTCACGGCGCGCAGGCGCGAGGCCCTCGTCGAGCCCGTGCGCTCGTGGGTGCTCGCGTCAGCGGTTGGCTACGCGTCCGCGCAGGAGATCGATCAGTGGGGCATCATCGCGGCTCTGCGCCTTGCCGGACGCCGTGCGCTTGCGGAAGTAGCTGAGCAGGGCCTCGTCCCCGGCGGCGTTCTCTTGGACGGTTCCCACAATTGGCTCTCCGCGCCGGATGACCTCTTCGGAGCAATCGATGGCCCCGAGGATCCTTTCGGGCGTGAACTTCCTGTGCACATGCAGGTGAAGGCTGATGCTTCCTGCGCGGTTGTGGCCGCCGCGTCCGTTCTTGCGAAAGTTGCACGTGATCACCTGATGCGCCGGCTCGATGACCCGGGATACGGGTGGGCATCGAATAAGGGGTATGGGTCGGCTGCCCACACTCGAGCGATTGTCGAGCTGGGTGTGTCGGAGCAGCATCGTCGCTCATGGAAGATGCCGACGCAGGCCACAAAGTAGGGCGCGCCGGGGTGGCACCGCGGTGCTCGGGGCCTGGCCCGGCATGATGGGTTCGTGAGCGAAGAGATCGAAGGTTACGAAAACAATCTGGAGCTGGAACTCTTTAAGGAGTACCGCGACGTCATTGGGTTGTTCAAGTACGTTGTGGAGACCGAGAGGCGTTTCTACCTGTGCAATCACGTTGATGTGCAGGCCCGCCCGGTCGGCGGTGACGTCTTCTTCGAACTGACGCTGAGCGATGCGTGGGTGTGGGACATCTACCGTTCGTCTCGTTTCGTGCGCTCGGTGCGCGTCATCACCTACAAGGACGTGAACGTCGAGGAGCTCTCGAAGCCGGAGCTCGACATCCCCTAAACGCTGCTTGACGCGAAGTACGCGGTTATCCACAGGCCTTCTTGCGAGCCGCCCCCTATCCACAGGGGGCGGTTTTCGCGTTGTTGCGTCCGTGCAGTTGGGAGCACTGTGGGTGTGGAGGTGATCCGTGATGGGATGCAACGTTCGGCCCGATCGTCGGGCACTGGGTGCAGCGGGTGAATATACCGCCCGTCTCCTGCTGCAAGAGAAAGGACTGCGGATTCTCGAATCAAACTGGCGGGACGGCCGCCGGGGAGAGCTCGACGTCATTGCGCGCGATGATACTGATTCGTCGTGTTCGTGGACCGTGGTGGTGGAGGTGCGTACGAGGGTTGGGCGCAGGCGGGGGAGCGCGCTCGCATCGGTCGATCCTCGCAAGATAGCCAGGCTCCGCACGCTGACGGGGGCGTGGTGTCGCGCTCATGGTCCTTTGTCCTCCCGCGTGCGCATCGACGTCGTTGCGATCACGGTGGAT
Source organism: uncultured Actinomyces sp. (assembly GCA_900556405.1). GTDB lineage: Bacteria > Actinomycetota > Actinomycetes > Actinomycetales > Actinomycetaceae > Pauljensenia. Next base: position 4,607 of record USPB01000066.1, on the reverse strand, counting down.
GCACGGGCGCTTTGCTCCTGGCCCGCTGCCATGGACGAGGCCGTGGACCTTCGTGCACTGGGCGCGCAGGTGACGTGGTTGAGGGGTGTGCAATGAAGGGGCCGGGGCTTGCTCGCACCTATTCGATGAGTGTCGTCGGCATCGACGGGCACCTCGTCGACGTGGAGACCTATGCGGGCGTGGGGCTTGTGGCGTTTACGCTCGTGGGGTTGCTCGATACCTCGGTGCGTGAGGCGCGTGACCGTGTGCGCGCTGCTTTCGAGTCGTGCGGATTGGACGTGCTGGACCAGAGAATTACCGTCAACCTCTCTCCGGCTGGTATCCCGAAGTCCGGTTCTGCCTTCGACCTGTCGATAGCCGCATCAGTGGCCTTGGCCACCGGTCTCGTGTCACCCGCCGCGTTTGAGGATGCGGTCATTGTGGGCGAACTTGCCCTCGATGGCAGTATCCAGCCGGTACGAGGTGTCTTGCCGGCTGTGCTGGCCGCGCGGTCTTTGGGTGTGCGACGGGTGATCGTGCCGACAGCGTGCGCCCAGGAGGCCCGTCTAGTCAGCGGCATCGAGGTGCTTGATTTTGCACACTTCGCAGACCTCATCGCGTGGGCCGGGGGCGATGCGGTCAAGGCGCCATTCCACGGGCGGCTCGGCATACGCCGCGAGGCTGCGGATCTCGGCGATCCGTTGGCGCTCGACATGGCGGACGTTCGTGGGCAGCCGGAGGCGATTGCGGCGATGGAGGTTGCGGCCGCCGGTGGGCATCACGTGTTTCTTCTGGGTGAGCCTGGAGCGGGTAAGACGATGCTCGCCTCGCGCCTGCCGACTATTCTTCCGGACCTGGATGCCGACACCGCGCTTGTCACGACCTCGTTGCATTCCGTCGCGGGTTTACTGCCCTCTGGCATGTCTCTCATGACTCGGCCCCCATTCCAGGCGCCGCACCACTCCGTGACGATGCCCGCGCTCATTGGCGGCGGCACCCGCATGCTTGTTCCTGGGGCCGCGTCCCTCGCGCACGGTGGGATTCTCTTTCTCGACGAGGCTGCCGAGTTTGCGCCATCCGTGCTCGACTCGCTCCGTGAGCCGCTGGAATCCGGTGCGGTTCACCTGCATCGCTCGGGCGTGCAAGCCCGTTATCCGGCCTCGTTCCAGCTGGTGATGGCATCGAATCCGTGCCCGTGCGGCGGGGGAAGCGGCGGACGGCGCTGCACGTGCTCGTCCATCAACAGGAGGCGGTATCTGGCGCGTTTATCCGGCCCGCTGCTCGATCGGATGGACATACGCATCGACGTGCACACACCGAGCCGCGCGGACATGTCGGCAACGACAGTCCAGACTTCCGACGCGATTCGCCAGCGCGTCATCGAGGCGCGTGCGAGGACACGACGGCGGCTCGCTGGCACGCCGTGGACGCTCAATGTGCAGCTTCCCGGGTCGTGGCTGCGCCAGCACTCAGGCATCGAGACATCGCTCATGAATGACCTTGATCGGCTCGTTGAATCGGGGCACTCCTCGATGCGTGGGGTGGACCGGATGTTGCGTCTGGCGTGGACGCTCGCCGATCTCGAGGGGGCTCCGCGCCCCACTTTTGACCACATCGTTGCAGCGCAGCAGCTGCGAAATGGAGCAGATCACTATGAATGAGACTAAACGATGGGAGGCCGCCTGGTGGTCGGCCGTTGCCGAGCCGGCCGACCCCTCTGCCCGCACGGTCCGCCGCGCACTGGGTGACGGCGCAGCCCGTGAGTGGCTTCAGAAACAGTGGGTTGGCGTGCCGGAACCTCTGCGTGGGTACCCGAACATTGACTGGTTGACGCAGTGGAGTAGGTGGCGCGAGCGCGCTCTGTCCGTCGATATCGATGTCGAGCTTGCACGCGTTGCTCGAGGAGGCGGTGGATTCCTCATCCCCACCGATCCGCGCTGGCCGGAGCAACTCGTCTGTCTGGGTGAGGAGGAACCGATGGGCTTGTGGTATCTGGGGAGCCTGCCCGCTGCCCCTCGTATGGGAGACTACCTGTCCATCGTGGGCGCACGTGCCTCCACGGGTGCGGGTAACCGATGCGCCCGCAACATGGCGGCATACGTGGCCTCTGCTGGAGTCACCGTTGTCTCCGGCGGCGCGATTGGGATCGATATCGAGGCCCACCGTGGAGCTCTGTCCGCGCGCGGCGGCACGCTCTGCGTGCTTGCAGGGGGAGTGTCCAACCCGTACCCGGCCGCTCACGGGAGTGACTTTCGCGCCGTCATTGAGGGCGGCGGCGCCCTCATCTCCGAGGTCGCTCCGACCGCGAGGCCCGCGAAGTGGCGTTTCCTGACACGCAACAGGCTGATCGCGGCATGGAGTGCGGCGACCGTCGTCGTCGAGGCCGGAGCGCGTTCGGGCGCTCTCGCGACGGCGCGTCGTGCGATGGAATACGGCCGAGAACTCGGCGCGGTACCCGGAGCGGTGGATGCCCCGATGTCCGTTGGCTGTCTGGAACTGGCACGTAACGGTGCCACGATTATTCGCGATGGTCGTGATGCCCTTGAGCTTGTGCGTCCCGTTAGTGCGCAGGGGACGGAACCTCTTTTCGGAATGCCGATCGAAGAAGACCGGGGCATCGCTGCCCTGGAACCGATTCAGCGCCGAGTGTGGGAAGCGCTGCCCAGACGCGCACCGTCGTCGGTGGAGGCAATCTGCGTTGCGGCTGGCCTGTCACGAGCGGAGGTCAATCGCGCTCTCATGGATCTGTCTGTTGCGGGCCTCGTATCGGGGTCGACGCGTGGCTGGGCGCGAGTCGGTGGAGGCGCATCGTAGGATAGCTCCATGACACGCACGGTGGGGGAGCGCTGGGAAGAGTATCTGCGCCTCGGACGACGGATGAGTCCTCATACGATTGCCGCCTACCGTGCTGACCTGCGCTCGCTGATGGAATTTCTGGCTCTCGAGGAGGATGCCTCGCCTGAGAGTCTGCGCGAGACGCTGACTGCGCGCGCTATTCGCTCCTGGCTCGCTCAGACGCATGCGGCGGGGGGCGCGCGATCGACGATTGCGCGCCACACCGCAGCGGTCCGCAACTTTACTGCGTGGGCGTTGCGGGAAGGGATTCTGCCCAGTGATCCGGCTGCCCTGCTGTCGTCGCCGCGTGCCGATCAGCGCCTGCCTTCCCCGCTCGATGAATCGGACGCGCGGGTGCTCCTCAATACCGCTCGCGACGAGGCCATGAGGGGTGGGGCGTCGCAGTTACGTAACTGGGCAATCCTCGAACTGACGTATGCGTGTGGCCTGCGAGTTTCCGAGGTCTGTGCCCTCGACGTGTCTTCGCTGAACCGTGAGGCACTCACCGTGCGTGTCGTCGGTAAAGGAAATAAGGAGCGCGTGGTTCCGTATGGGCCGCCTGCGGCGCAAGCCCTTGATCACTGGCTCGTCCGAGGCCGTCCCCAGTTGGCCGGGGAGCGCAGCGGGCACGCCCTATTCCTGGGAGACAAGGGTGGTCGCATCGATCCGCGTGTCGTGCGTTCAATGGTGCACAAGATGGCTGCAGGCGCCGGCGTCCACGACATCGCGCCCCACGGGCTGAGGCACTCGACGGCGACTCACCTCCTGCAGGGCGGGGCTGATCTGCGCGCCGTCCAGGAGATGCTCGGGCACTCGTCGCTGTCGACGACCCAGCGCTATACCCACGTGGATACCGCTCGGCTCAGCGCGATCTACCAGCGCGCGCACCCGCGAGCGTAAGGATCGGAGCTCACCCCCAACGTGCGGACCCAACGCACAGATGGAGCGCCCATCGGGCTTACTGCGCCGATGCCTCATCCCAAGGGAGCAGACGCGGGCGCCCGATTGTTAGGCGGATTGGGTCGATGTATGTGCGCCGACCGGTTTTCGCGCCCCAGTGCAATGTCTGTGAGTCTGCCTCGACGACGCCGATCACGTCCCCTTTGTTGACGTGATCGCCGACTCCGACCGCGGGAGTGACGGGGAGGTAGGTCGACCAGATGTCGCGGCCGCGCACGCTGTGGCGAATCGAAATGACTCCGCGCCCTGCAACGGGACCTGCGACGGTGACTGTCCCCGGTGCGCAGGCGTAGACCGGCAAGCCGACCGGATACTCTAACGTCACGCCGCGCCGCCCGGACAGCCAGTCATGGGCAGGCGGTGCGAAGCCTTCGACGATGGGTACCGGCTCGCCCGTGGGCCACTGCCACCGCTCATCGTGTGGCGTTGCGCGTGCGGGCAGTGCATCTGCGCCAAACAGGGCGACAACGACAGTGAAGATGAGCGATGCTGCGGCGACACGGATGCGCGACGACCTCTGTAAATCCATGACAACAGCGTCGGAGATACAGGCCTTCCCGTCTAGCTGTTTCGAGGCCCCTGTGGATAAGGAAGACCGCGGACATGCGCCTGTGGATAACGAGCGGTCGACACGTGTCGCCGCGTGGGATCGCCGGCCTCGTCAAGGAAAAACCAGTAGGCAACGTCTCATCCGCTTGGTGTCGGACATTGACGCAGTTGTGAGGTAAGATAGCCGGGCACTTGCCATGTGCAGGTGACTTCGCGTGCCATTATCGCGACCCACGGGAAACCGCCAGGGGAGCGAGGCGCGGCGGCTTCGGTCCCTTCGGGGA
>USPB01000065.1 GCA_900556405.1 uncultured Actinomyces sp. | reverse complement strand
CGGCGCTCATACGAGCGCCGCCCCCCTCGTCCGTCGAAAAAATAACTCCGATGGATGTCGTTAGGATTGCGCGCCAGTGGCAGCCGCGTCGAACCACTCGGGCACGCGTCCCGGAATGTCCGCCAGCTCCTGGGGATTCGCGGACGTGCCGTCACTACGCAAGTATCCCGTGTAGTAGTTGAGCGACGTCAGCCAGCTTTGCGAGACCATGATGTCAACAGTGACCCCATAGCGTTCGCTCGTCCATACCAGGACGGTGTCGGTCGACCCACCGTCGGCGGCGTAGGTATCGCGGCGCAGATCAAAACCGAACGGCTTGAGCTCGCCGTCAAACGCTTCTTGCACGCGCTGCGGATCATGCTCATCAAAGTCGTAGGACCGCGAAATCATTCGATACAGCGTCTGGTCGCCAACACTCAGCTGAGAAATGTAGTCGTTCCCGTCGTAGCTACGGTAGTTCTCACGCGTCATGACCTCGTTGCGTGCCCGGATGATCGCCGGTTCCACGTCGCGTTTGAACGCCTCGATGGGTTCGAGAGACGCCGCGCGCTCCAGGTCTTCCTTCTGTTCCGTGTTCAACTTATTTCCTCCTGCGAAAGGTATGCACGCGGCGCACACCACTGCTAGAAAAACTGCAAGCACCCCGATGGGCGGGCGCTTCACTTCTTACCTCGTCCCGCAATGACCCGTGAGATGTCGTCGAGCGCTTTGCTGCCCTCGTTGAAGTATCCACCGTGCTTGCGGAAGGGATAGAACTGCGACTTATCAACGTTGTCGCCGACATCGCCGGACAGGTGGTTGTAGCCCGGCATCTTGGCGGGATTCTTTCCGAACCGACCGTCATCGCCCATGCCCTGGACCATGTCCTGCCAATAGTCGGTGGCGCTGACCCAGGCGTGGCCCTTTTCAAGCTTAAACTCCGAGACGTCCTGGACGCCTGAGCCCGGCGAGCCGAACTGGATGAGATCATCGACGACACCCGAATCGACCTTTGTGAGCGCAATACCGGCGGTCGTCGACCCGTAAGAGTGGGACGCGACGGTAATGTGAGCGTCGCCCGCGCCGCGCTCGCGCGACGCATCGAGACCGTCCAGGAATCCAGCGAGTTTATCTGCGCCCCTCCTGGCGTAACCGATATCCGTCACCTCTGCGATGTTCTGCGGCGCCTCGTAGCCCAGGTAGGAGATCATTGCGACACTCTCGCCGTGAGCGTGTTTCCTCACGTTCGCGCCCATGATCTTCGCATCGTCATCGTACTTACCCAAGTTGTTCGCAACGTTGGAGTACAGACCTGGGACAATCACGCCGATATGATCGGCCGTGTCGACGTTGCCCTGAGCGACAGCGGCGAGCACCCGCTTGCCCGAGGTCTCCAGACTCAGGAGCTGGCGTGGGGTCCCGTCTCCCTGCGGCGAGGGCTGTTCCCGATCGAGCGTGCTTTGAACATTCTTCAGTGCCTTCACGCGCTCTTCGACACGTTCCAGTTCCCGGCGCTCGCGGCGCGACGGATGGGCGCCGTAGCGGTCCTTGAGACGCTCAAGCTTCTTCTCTTCCCGCACGGTGGCGTCCTTCAGGTAGATGCGGTTCGCCTTGTCACGCGACGTTCCGTCGATGCCGTTCAGGTTGCCGATCTCCTGGGGGTGGGCCTTGATCATCTGTTCTTTGTCGGCATCGCTGAGCGAGGACCACCAGTCCGCCACTTCCTTTTCGGAAGCCCCCTTGGGTGGAAGCTGGAGTTTCTTCGTCGGGCCGCGGGTACCACTGGTCGGTCCATTCGCGTAGGAGCTTGCCGCTCCACCCATTGCGGCGAGCTTGCTCTGCGTGTTCTGAACGACGCTGGCCGCCGTGTTCATGATCGCGCCCACCTGCCCGGACACGATCATCATGTTTTTCTTGATCGCCACCGCATCGATCGGAGATACATTGTGCGGACCGACGTAATGGACAGATCCATCCGGTCCGATGTGGAGGAAGTTATTCGCGGCGGCGACATCGAGATTCCTGGCCGCTGATCCGACTCTTTGTGCGCCCTCCGAGGCCTCGTTAAAGATGCTGGCGAGGGCCTTGAGCTTGCCCTCCTGCCGTTCGACGTCTCCGCACAGCTTGAACAGCGCACTACGGGCGGCATCGACGGTACGCCCGTGCGCGGTCAGAGAGCTCAGTTGGGCGTCGAGACTCTCACGCGCGTTCGCCAGTGACTCCGCGCTCTTGTCGTATCCCTGTGCTTGCTGGCTGAGGGATGAGCCCTCCCACTGCAGGAGATCGGACCACTTCATTGTCAGGCTTCCCCGCCTAGTTCCGTCCTCAAACTGTTCACTCCCATGATGAGCGGATTGTCGCCCTTGGGCATGCGGGGCGTGAGGATCTCGGGGATCTCAATGGCGGGCTTGGGCAGGGGGTGAGGAATCTTCGGGGCCCTGACGATGGGGTCGATGGGTTCAAAGGGTTTGATCGGACCGACGGGGTCATAGGGCGTAGGCTCAACCTTTGGTCGGCCGATTCCGATGTTCGGTCGGCGACGACGAGGCCTGCCGTCCCCCTGATGCCCCCGCTGCTTGCCCCCGTTACCGCGGTGACGCCCGAAGGGCGGAGTCGGGTTACCGCCGCCGATCGGCGAGGGGAGAGGAACCAGTCGCGGACCCTCATGTTCGCCTCCCCGACCGCCCGTTCGAGAGTCACCAGACCCTTCGCCGCACGCGATTGAGCCGATGAGCTGGCTGTTTTCTTCCTCTGCCGCGAGGAATTCACGCTCCGCTGCCTCAAGGGCGTCGGCGTGCTCTTCTAGCGTCATGCTGATCTTCGTGCACTGGTCGGCGATTTTCTCTTCGACTGCCTGCACTGGTGAGGACAGGTTGGAGCCGGGCATTGCTGACGCGAATGCGCTCGCGCCTCCTTCTGGACGCGCAGACCGGACAGTGTCAGCGGTTTCACGCGCGGTCGCGGCGAGTTTCGGGAACTCACCGGCGACGAAGGATAACTCGCTCATCGTGTACTCCATTGAATCCTGACCAGTGACTCACGCGATATTACCGGATGGCTATCTTTCACGCACCACGTTGTCAGCGTCTCTGCAGCGCATCATTCGTCTAGCGCCGCACGCAATTTCACCGATTTCACCCCTAGAAAAGTACGTGAGAGGTCGCTACCTTGGCATTGTCCCCATAATGGGACACCCGCGACACCCACCACCTCCAGGAGAGCACATGAGCGAGGCACGCCCACCCGCACGCGACGCGGGACCGGATGCGCCAGCCCACGCCTCGTCGATAGCGACGAGGCCGCCCATCCCCCGCCTGCCCGTCGGCCGCCTCGTGTTCCTCCTCCTGGCGGGCGTCGCGCTCCTGGCGGGACTGGACGCTTCCCTCGTCCGTCTCGGAGCGCTCGCACCCGTGGCCTCGACGAGCTTGGGGACCGTGCACGGACTCCTCATGATCTATGGGTTCCTGGGCACCGCGATCTGCCTGGAGCGCGCGGTCGCCTTGCAGTCCGACGGGCGTCGCGCGTGGGCGTACGCGGCTCCTCTGTTGACCGGGGCTGGCGCCGTCAGCGCGGTCGTCATCTCCGTGAATGCGGGGGTGCGCGAGGCGCTCGCGAACCTGCCGATCCCACGTTTCCTCGCCGCCCACCTGACCGGATTCGCGCCCGAGCGGATGATGCCGGGCTTCCTCATCACCCTCGGCACGGCGACGCTGTGTGCCATCTACTGCTACGTGTGGGCGCGCCGCCAGGCCACCCACGCTGTCCTCATCCAGCTGCTCGGCGCGCTCATCGGCCTGGGCGGCATCCTCCTGTGGTGGCGGGGCCTCGAGACGCCGCGCGCGGTGCCGTGGTGGCTGGCTTTCCTGATCGTCACGATCGTCGGCGAGCGCGTCGAACTCGCGCGACTCGCCTTCGCCTCCGGTTCCACCGAGCGTCGTATTACCGCCGAGAGCGCCGCCCTCTTGGTGGGCCTGACCGTCGCGCTCTACTCCCCCGCGCTCGGCTACCCGCTGATCGGGCTGAGCCTCGGCGCCCTCATGGTGGACACCGCGTGGCACGACGTCGCGCGCGGCACCGTGCGCATGCAGGGCCTGCCGCGCCTGGCCGCCGTGTGCATGCTGAGCGGCTACGCGTGGGCGCTCGTGCCCGCGCTGATGTGGGTCGTCGCGCCCCCGGCCTTCGACGGGTACGGGTATGACGCCTCCGTCCACGCGATCACGATCGGTTTCGTCGTCTCGATGCTGCTGGCCCACGCGCCCGTCATCATCCCGGCGGTTGCCCGGCGCGAGGTCCCCTACCACATCGCCATGTGGGTACCCTTCGCGTTCCTGCAGGTTTCCCTCGCTCTGCGTCTCCTCGCGGGCGCGCGCGAGGCCGCCTACCCGTGGCGCCTGGGCGGCACCCTGGGTGTCGTGGGCGTCCTCCTGTTCGTCGCGACGACGCTGACGGTGACGATTCGCCGGGCGCGCGCGGTCTCGCGGGAACGCCGCCTCAGCGACGAGGCCGACTCCCCCTCCTCGGGTCCCGCATCGTCGGGCAGGACGGAGGCGCGATGAGCAAGCCTCGCGTCCCCCGCACGGACCGCGCGACCTCTGTCTGGATGTGCGTGGCGGCGGCGTGCGCCGCGATCACGATCGTCGCCCGAGGCCGTATCCCGCAGAACCTGTGGACGATGATCCACCTGGTGACCCTCGGCGTCCTGTCGAACGGGATTTTCCAGTGGTCCTGGTACTTCACGCGCGCGCTCGCACACCTGGCCCCGGATGATCGGCGTGCCGGGCGTGACAACACCGTGCGCATCATTGCCTTCAACCTCTCCCTGGTGCTCCTCATCGGCGGCATGTGGTCGGGTGCGTGGCACGCGACCGTCACGGGCGCGACGGTCGTCGGCGCGATTGCCGCGTGGCACGGGTGGGCGCTGCTCACCGCGTCCCGCGAGCGCCTGGCGTCGCGTTTTGCGGTGATTATTCGCTACTACATTGCGGCGGCGTTTTTCCTGGTGGTCGGCGCGACGCTGGCCGGTTTCGTGACGGCGGCCATGTTCGACGCGAACGCGCCCGCGTGGCTGGCCTCGGCCCGGGACCGCCTGACGGTCGCCCACGCGCTGGCGGGTGTCGCCGGTTGGGTGGGCCTGACGATGGGCGGGACCCTGGTGACGCTCGGGCCGACCGCGATGCGCACGCGCATGGATCCGCGGGCCGTGTCCTTCGCGACGAGCGCCCTACCCCTGTGGGTGGCCGCTCTCCTCGTCGCGGGCGCGGGCACGCTCGCCGGGTCGATGCGCGTGGCGTCGGTGGGTCTCCTCGTCGTCGTGGGGGCGGCGGCGCTGGGCGTCGGCGTTCCACTCTGTCGCGTGGCCCTCGCGAAGGGTCCGGCCGAGTACGGCGCGTGGTCCCTCATGCTGGGCGCCGCCTGGATTCTCGTCGCGGGCGCGGGAGCGTCCCTGCGTGCCTTCGAGGGGGCGGACGCGACCGGCCTGCGCGCGGCGTTCCTGCCGTGGCTGCCGATCCTCGGCGCGGCCGGCGTGGGCCAGCTCTTCGTCGGCGCGCTCACCTACCTGATGCCCGTCGTCATCGGCGGCGGACCGTCCGCGGTTCGCGTCGGGGTCGGCGTGCTCGAGGCCGGGGCTCCCATCCGGGAGGCGGCTCGCAACGTGGCCGCATTGTTCGCCCTCGCCGTCGCATCCCTGAGCGGCGTGCCCGCCGAGCGCCTCACCATCGCCGCGTGGGTGATCCTGCTGGCCACCTACGTCGTCGACATCGTCCTCATGGCCCGCTGCGGCGTGGCCCAGGCGCGCGTCAAGCATGCCGCCCAATCCCCCACCACCACGCAAGGAGGCCGCCGTGGCTGACCTGAACCTGTCTGCGTCACCCTCATCGGGAGGAAACACCCCGAGGCCATCCGCTCCGAAGGGCGGCTCGACGGGAACGCCGAAGCTGCGCATGAGCCCGGCGGGCGACCACTCGCCCGTGGGCCGCACGGCGGGCGCAATCATCGGCGTCGTCTCCGTCGTGGCACTCGCGCTGGCGATCTTCCTGTCCAACCCGTCCGCGCCCACGACCTCGGGCACGGGGACCTCTTCGGGGGCCACGGCCTCGTCGGTGACGCCGACCGGGCACACGACCCACGTGTCTGTGGGCGTCGAGGGCATGGCCTTCACGCCCAACCACATCGAGGTGCCGGTCGGTGACCGCCTCATCATCGACTTCACGAACACGGGGGACCAGCGCCACGACCTCGTGTTTGAGACGGGCGTATCCTCCGGGTCACTCGCATCGGGTGAAACGAAGGAACTCGACCTCGGCGTCATCTCCGGCGACGTCGAGGGGTGGTGTTCCCTGCCGGGTCACCGCGAGATGGGCATGACGCTGCACGTGCAGGTGACGGGCGCCTCGTCCTCCTCGGGGGCGTCGCCTTCCTCGGGGGCCTCGGCCTCGGACGGCCACGCGGGACACAACCACGGCGAGGATACGACCGGCGGGCCGGCCACGGCGACGGAACTCACCGACTACGCGGCCTCCATCGACGCGCGCGACCCGGCGCTGGCGCCGGCCACAAACGAGACCGAGCACTACTACACGTTCACGGTCACCGAGCAGACCACCAACGTCACCGACACCCTGACCCGCCAGACGTGGACCTTCAACGGGGAGGCTCCCGGCCCGATCCTGCGCGGACACATCGGCGACACCTTCCACATCACGCTCGTCAACAACGGGACGATGAGCCACTCGCTGGACTTCCACGCAGGCCTCGTCGCCCCCGACAACGTCATGCGCTCCATCGAGCCCGGGCAGAGCCTCGAGTACACCTTCGTCGCGAAGAACGCGGGCATCTGGCTCTACCACTGCTCGACCGCGCCGATGTCGATGCACATCGCCAACGGCATGTTCGGCGCCGTCATCATCGACCCGACCGACCTCGACAAGGTCGATCGCGAGTACGTCATGGTCGCCTCCGAGCTCTACCTGGGCGCGGACGGACAGAGCGCCGATGCCTCCCTCCTGTCGGCCCTGGCGCCCAACGCGATGGCCTTCAACGGCGTGCCCTTCCAGTACAAGGCGCACCCCATCCAGATCAAGACCAACGAGCGCGTGCGCGTGTGGGTCATGGACGCGGGCCCCAACCTGGCGACCACCTTCCACGTCGTGGGCACCCAGTTCGACACGGTGTGGCGCGAGGGCGCCTACGTGATCCGCGGCGGCGGGAGCGGCGGCGGCTGGAGCCAGGTCCTATCCCTGGGCGCCGCCGAGGGCGGATTCGTCGAGTTCACGCCTCTCGAGGTCGGCCACTACGCCTTCGTCAACCACGCACTCTCCCTGGCGGAAAAGGGCCAGACCGGCGTCTTCGAGGTGACCGACTGAGCCTGTTCCTCATCCCCTGGCCACGGCCTCGTCCCCCACGGACGAGGCCGTGGTTCGTTGACGGCTTATCCTCCCCGTGCCACCCAGCTTGCCAGTGCTCGCCGGTCATCACGAACCCAGGTTTTTCCTCCCGCGCGCGGGGCCCTGATGGTTACGTACGCCCCACTCCGCGCGGCTTTTCCGCCCACCGACCGACGGTAGAATGAGAGGATGCTCGGTACCTATCTCGATATTCTGCGTGTCCGTCAGTCGTGGAAGTTTTCCGCGGCTGGCCTTGTGCTGCGTATGCCAATGTCGATGGTGGGCCTGTCGACGATCCTGATGGTGCGCGCCGAGTACGGAAACTACACGCTGGCCGGCGCCGTCTCGGCGGTCAACATCATCGTCATGGCGCTGTGCGCGCCCATCCTCGCGCGCCGCGTCGACCGCCACGGGCAGCTGCGCGTCATGGGCCCAGCCTGGACTATTTCAGTCCTGTCAATGTCTGCTCTGGTCGCGGCCGTCATCATGCACGCCCCCGCGTGGACGCTCTTCATCCCGGCCGCCCTCGCGGGCGCCACGTGGGGAGCACCCGGCGCGCTCGTGCGCTCGCGCTGGTCGACGATCCTGCATAGGCCGGGCCAGCTGACGACCTCCTACGCCCTCGAATCCGCCGTCGACGAGTTCGTGTACATCGTGGGCCCCGTGCTCTCCACCGTCCTGGGCACCGCCCTGCACCCCGCCACCGGCCTCATCATTTCCATCGTCAGCCTCGCGGTGGGCGGAGCCCTCTTCCTGTCGCGCCGCGACTCCGAGCCCGCGATCATCCCCCACGATCCCAGCGCCCCGCGCGAGTCCGTCATCCGCAAGCCCGTCGTCCTCGTCATGGCCGCGACCTACATCGGCATGGGCACGACGTTTGGCGCGATGGAAGTGTCGATGGTCAGCTTCACCGAGGAGCTTGGCACCCCGGCGCTCGGCGGCATCCTCCTGTCCCTCTTCTCGATCGGCTCCCTGACGGCCGCCCTCGTGTACGGCGCACGCACGTGGAGGCGACCCACCTGGCAGCTCTTCATGATCGGCGTGATCGCGATGGCCGTCGGCATGAGCCTGTTCCCCGTGGCGTTCAACGTCTGGACGATGGCCGTCGTCATCCTCATCACGGGCCTCACCTGCGCCCCCACCATGACGAACGTCAACGTCATCATCCAAAAGTCTGTCTCCCCCGCGAAGCTCACCGAGGGCCTGACCTGGATGTCGACGTCGATCAACCTGGGTACTTCCCTGGGCACCGCGGTCGCCGGTCCCGCGATCGACGCAATCGGCGCGCGAGGCGGACTCTTCACCATGTCGGGATCCGGCTGGGCGATGGTCCTTTTCATGCTCATCGGCCTGCCCGCCCTGCGCAGGGGCACCGCCCACGCCCCGAAGCCGACGCTTCCACTCGACTGAGGACCGCGCAGCCCCCGATTCTTGCGCTCCGGGTGGGGTGAGGCCCTATGATTGCCGTCATGCGCCTCCGACCGCCCCTCATCGACGACGAATCGCCCTCGTTCGCGCTCGCCCTCACGGCTGGCGTGGGCGAATTCGCATCGTCTCTGCTGGTCGCTGTGATGTCACAGGGCTGGTACTACCCGGGCGTCGTCGGTTTCGGCGGCATCGGCTCCCAGCGCAGCGCCCGCATCCTCGGCCGCGTCCTCATGGCCCGCGGCGACGAAGGCCGCTCGTGGCTCCAGACGCGGCGCGGGTGGCGCCAGTTTTTCAACGCCCAAGTCCCCCGCCAGCCCGTGCTCGTCACGGTCGGCAACGCGCGCAGGCTCGCTTTCGCGGACCGCGGCGGCTTCGTCGACATCACGGTGCTCGGCCACGGACTCGAGCCCGGCTGGCACGACGCGACCATTCAGGTCCTGCACGCGGGCGACGTGCGCGCCCTCGGCATGTCCGAGGACACCGCCGCGAAGCTCGCCGCCACCCTGCGCACCGCGACCCCGCTGCCCGCCCCGGCCTCGGCGATGCACGAGCGCCCCCGCAAGGGCCGCATCCGCGCCGGACGGCCCGCCCGCGTGCGTCTGCGCATCGTTTCCGACGACGAGCGCTTCGGCGTGGTTTCTGACATCGACGACACCGTCATGGTGTCGATGCTGCCGCGCCTGGTCACCGCCGCGAAGCACGCGTTCCTCGACCGCGTCTCTTCGCGCGAGGCCGTCCCCGGCATGGCGAACCTGCTGACGACACTGACGACCTCCTCGGCCACGTCGGAGGGCGTGCCCGAGGGCACCCACTCCCCCATCATGTACCTGTCGACGGGCGCGTGGAACGTCGTGCCGACCGTTCGTTCCTTCCTGGAGCGCACCGGTTACCCGGCGGGCGGTTTCCTCATGACGGACTTCGGCCCCTCGAACACGGGCTGGTTCCGCTCGGGCCCCGAGCACAAGCGCCGCGAGCTGCGCCGCCTGGCCCGCATGTTCCCGCACATGCGCT
>USPB01000064.1 GCA_900556405.1 uncultured Actinomyces sp. | reverse complement strand
TTGCATGTGTTAAGCACGCCGCCAGCGTTCGTCCTGAGCCAGGATCAAACTCTCCGAACAAAAACAAAAACGTTAAAGCCCAGAAAAACCAACCAACCAAACAAGGCCAGCCAGCAATCCCAACCAAAAACACTCAAAAACAAAAAACAGGCATAAAAAACAAACAAACACACTATCGAGTTCACAAACAACACCCACACACCCCAGCAACCAAGCCACAAAACCCAGCCACCAAAGCAGTGAACCACCACCACAAACTCACTCACAAGCTCGCGGCGACAGGTGAATAATCTACTCACCCCCACACCCAAAGTCAAACCAAAACACTATGACCCCCACCACACACCACACAAACCCAACAAACACAACGAAAAGAGGGCGCCCGATTCTCATCGGACGCCCTCCTCTACGGAAGCGTTAGCTCAGTTCGAGCACAGCGAGATTCTTGCGGCCCTTGCGAATGAGAGCCAATCCACCCGCAAGCACGTCCTCCTCACGTAGAACAGCCTCGGGATCCTCCACCTTCACGTTGTTGATGGAGGCACCACCGGACGAGATCGTGCGGCGAGCGGCCGTCTTCCCCTTCTCGAAGCCGAGAGCAACGAGAGCATCGGCCACGGTGGATTCACCGATGGTGACCGACGCGCGCGGAAGGTCGGCAGTCGCAGCTGCCAGGGTAGCCTCGTCCAGATCCCGGATGTCACCGCCACCCCAGAGGGCATCGGTCGCCGCCAGAACGCGCTGAAGCTGCTCACTGCCGTGCACAAGCTCGGTGACCGAGGCGGCGAGGGCCTTCTGTGCAGCGCGCTGGTGGGGGCGCTCAGCGACCTCAACAGCCAGCGCCTCGATCTCCTCACGCGACTTAAACGTAAAGATCTTCAGGAAGCGCACGACATCATCGTCCGCGACCTGGAGCCAGAACTGGTAGAAGGCGTATGGGGTCATCATCTCCGGGTCGAGCCAGATGGCGCCACCCTCGGACTTACCGAACTTCGTGCCGTCCGCCTTCGTGATGATCGGGGTCGTCATGACATGGGTGTCAACGCCCTCAACCTTACGGATCAGGTCGACACCGCCGACCATGTTGCCCCACTGGTCGTTTCCGCCGGTCTCAAGCGTGCACCCGTGGCGGCGGTAGAGCTCAAGGAAGTCGTTGGCCTGGAGCACCTGGTAGGAGAACTCCGTGTAGGAGATGCCCTCGTCCGATGCGATGCGACGCGCGACGATGTCCTTGTTGAGCATCGTGCCCACACGGAAGTACTTGCCGATCGTGCGCAGCAGATCGATGGCGCTCATCTCCTGGGTCCAGTCCAGGTTGTTTACCATCGTCGCAGCTGCGGGTCCCTCAAAATCAAGGAAGCGAGAGATCTGCGAACGCAGGCGGTCCGCCCATCCCTTGACGACCTCGGTCGACTGGAGCTGGCGTTCGCCGCTCTGGCGCGGGTCGCCGATCTGCCCAGTCGCACCGCCCACGAGTGCGAGCGGCCGATGGCCAGCGAGCTGCAGGTGGCGCATGACGATCAGCTGCACGAGGTGGCCGTGATGAAGGGAAGGGGCAGTCGGGTCATAGCCGCAATAGAAGGTGACAGGTCCGGCGGCCAGGTGCTCACGAAGCGCCTCGAGATCGGTGTGCTGAGCGAGCAGCCCACGCCACTGCAGTTCGTCCAGGATATCTGTCACGAAAGTTGTCCTTCCTTGCGGATTCGACGGGTGAATACCGTCTTAGTGTATCGGCTTGCGAGTAGGGGTGTTAACGAAGCGCCGAGGCCGCCCACGTGCGCGCGTCAGCGAGGCCAGCCTCGGCCTCGGCGATCTGCTCGCGTACCCGCTGCGGGGCAGTACCACCGCGGCCCAGGCGCGCACCCACGGAACCTTCGACGGTGAGCACGGAGCGCACCTCGGGGGTCAGGAACGACGAGGCCTGGGCGAGCTCCTCGTCGGTCAGGTCGGCGAGCTCCACTCCCCTGGCCTCGGCCAGCCGCACGCACGCACCGGAAATCTCGTGCGCATCACGGAAGGGCACCCCCTGCTTGACGAGCCACTCTGCGATGTCGGTAGCAAGCGAGAAGCCCTGGGGCGCCAGTTCCTCGAGGCGCTCCAGATGAATGGTCATCGTTTCGATCATGCCGGCGACGGCGGGACACAGAACGTCGAGGGTGTCGATCTGGTCGAACACCGGCTCCTTGTCCTCCTGGAGATCACGATCGTACGCGAGCGGAATACCCTTCAGAACCGCGAGCAAGCCAGTCAGATCACCAATGAGCCGACCAGCCTTACCGCGAGCAAGCTCCGCGACATCGGGATTCTTCTTCTGCGGCATGATCGACGAACCCGTGGAGTACGAGTCGTCCAGCGTCACGTAGCCGAACTCCTTCGTATTCCAGATGACGATCTCCTCGCACAGACGCGAAATGTTGATACCGATCTGAACGCACACGAAGGCAAACTCGGCGACAACATCACGCGAGGCAGTACCGTCGATCGAGTTTTCAACGGAATCAGCAAAGCCAAGAGCGGCAGCAATCCGGCGGGGATCCATGCCGAGCGTATTACCGGCCAGGGCACCGGATCCATACGGAGAGATCGCGGCACGCTTGTCCCAGTCACGCAGACGCGCAACGTCACGCAGGAGCGGCCACACGTGCGCCATCAGATGGTGCGCGACGAGCACCGGCTGCGCATGCTGCATGTGGGTGCGCCCCGGCATGACAGCGTCTCCGGCGCGCACCGCCTGGCTGAGCAAAGCCTGCGCGATATCCAGGACGCGACCCGCCAGGTGACGGGCCTCCTCGCGCAGGTACACGCGAATCAGCGTTGCAATTTGGTCGTTACGGGAACGGCCGGCTCGCAGCTTGCCTCCCAGCGTGGCCCCAGCGCGCTCCATCAAGCCACGCTCCAACGCCGTATGCACATCCTCGTCGTCAACAGATGGCACGAAGGCGCCCGAAGCGACGTCGGCATCAAGGCGAGCCAAAGCATCGTGCATGTCGGCGCATTCCTGGTCAGTCAGCAGCCCAACGCGATGCAGCTCGTCAGCATGCGCGTGCGAACCTGCGATATCGACGTGCGCCAGGCGGAAGTCGAAATGCGTCGACACGCTCAACGCAGCAAGCGCCTGCGAAGGACCTCCAGAAAAACGGCCACCCCACAGGGAGACGTGTGTTTCGGACTGCGACATGAAGTTCCTCCTGGGTCGGTAACGACGGTGCTATCTCTCTCGTTTAAGAATATTCGAGATGCTGGCGAGCTGCCGAAGGCCACACCACCGGGACCTCGCCACGCACCTTCACCCACGTCGCGATGATGACGAAAAGCATCCAATTGCCTTCGAAAAGCAGACGAGACTCCGTGAAGGACTGGATAAACATCGCGATCATAATGACAGCGGGAATGACGTCCCACAGGTTGTCGTCGATATGAGCCACCGCGACTTTCACGACGCGGTACAGCGTCCAGACAATCGCAACGGTGATCATGGCGGCGCCGACAAAACCCGTTGTCAGAGCAGCCTCAACGTAGACGTTGTGCGCCTGATTGGTCGGCGTGCCATCAGGACGGATAACGAGCGAGGCAAACGGCTCCATCTGCGTGGGCCACCCAATGAACCAGCCCCAACCACCGATCGGACGCTGCGCAACCAGTGGAGCAACGGCATGCCAGATGACGGAGCGCCCGCTCATATCAGGACTACGACCGAACGCATCAGCGATCGCGTGACGGCAGAAGAACGCTGCGATCGCCGTGAGGACACCGATAGCAGCAAACCCACCCACGACTCGGAGACGAAGGCGCTCCGGAACCCGACGCTGCACAACAAGACCCGCGATCACAAGCAGGCATCCAACCGTGGAGAGAGCAACCGTCGCGGACTGCGTCAGCAACAGGACACCACCACATGCGCCGAGCCACAGACATGTCGCAAGGCGTGATCGCTTCGTCTGCATATAGCGCAGAATCAGGCATACCGCCAGCAACAACGCGACAAACGCGAGGGGATTCCTATTACCGGGAAAACCCTGGATAGGCCCTCCCTTGAGGAGCATGCCATCGATCCAGTAGTAGGAGGCGGGAAGCAGGCCTCTCCCCCACATGATGGGCGGAGCAAGCGGCCCGTTGCCACAGAAGGCAACGAGGGCCTCGAGAATGAAAGAAGAGCCGATGATCCATTGGAATGACAGAATCAACGCACCAACGAGCTCCGTGAGTGGCAACGCAACAGCGACAGCAATCGACACGAGGGTCAGCGACACGGACAGGACAGCGTATTGGGCACTCTGAAAAGGCGCCACCGACCATACGCACGAGAGTACACACCACGCAACGAATAGACATGTCGTCGTCGGGAAGCGACGGAGCAACAGTGAGCGGCCCGAGATACGGAAGAGCACAACGAAGGAAACAAGCAGAATCAGCATCGGCACGAGCGAACCGATATCGCCGAAAATGCCACGAATTCCCTTACCGGCAAAGCCGACGAAAAACATTGCAGCAACCGTGTAGCGCATCATGCGCGTGCGCAGGGCATCGTCTCCGTCGGTCCCCACGGCATCGCTCACAGTGCTCGCCTCATACGTCATACACGAAACACTAAGCGAGGCGGGAGCAGCCTTCTCGCCGCTCCCGCCTCTTGAAACCCAACTGAGACATTCTCTGTGAGAACGCCCTCAACCAAGCGCTCAGTAGCCCATGTTCACGCCAAAGCGCACGTCGCGAGCCGCTGCGAGCTTCGACTGAAGGCCGTAGATGTCAATGAAACCGCGCGAAGAGGACTGATCGAAGGTATCGCCGGTCTCGTAGGTCGCCAGGTTGAAATCGTAGAGAGAGGACTCGGAACGGCGTCCGTTCACGGTCGCGCGACCACCGTGGAGCACCATGCGAATATCACCAGAGACGTACTGCTGCGTGTGCTCAATAAACGCGTCCATCGACTTCTTGAGCGGCGAGTACCACTGTGCCTCGTACACGAGCTCACCCCAGGTCTGCTCCAGCTGACGCTTGTAGCGACGCTGCATCCGCTCCAGCGTGACCGCCTCAAGCGCCTGGTGCGCCTCGATGAGCGCGACGGCACCGGGAGCCTCGTAAATCTCACGGGACTTGATACCGACCAGACGGTCCTCGACCATGTCGATACGGCCGATACCCTGAGCGCCAGCGCGGCGGTTCATCTCCTGGATGGCCTCGAGCGGCGTGACCGGTCGGCCGTCAATGGCGACAGGAATGCCCTTGTCGAAGGTGATGACGACCTCGTCGGGCAGCGGCGGGTAGGTCGGATCGTCGGTGTAGTTGTAGACGTCCTTCGTTGGAGCATTCCACAGGTCTTCCAGGAAGCCCGTTTCGATGGCACGACCCCACACGTTCTGATCGATAGAGAACGGGTTGTGCTTCGTCGTCTCAATCGGCAGATTGTGCTTCTCGGCGTACTCAATCGCGACGTCACGCGTGAGCGCGAGGTCACGCACCGGGGAAATGCAGTCCATGTCGGGCGCCATCGAGGTAATCGAGACCTCGAAGCGGACCTGGTCGTTGCCCTTACCCGTGCAACCGTGCGCGACCGTCGTCGCACCAAATTCACGTGCGGCCTTCACCAGGTGCTTGGTGATGACGGGACGCGACAGCGCCGACACGAGCGGGTACTTCCCTTCGTAGAGCGCGTTTGCCTTCAAAGCGGGCATGCAGTATTCGGTAGCAAACTCATCGCGCGCATCTGCAACGTACGCTTCGACGGCTCCACAATCGAGTGCTCGCTGGCGAATGACCTCCAGGTCCTCACCGCCCTGGCCGACATCAACGGCAACAGCGACGACCTCTCGGCCCGTCTGTTCCCCGATCCATCCGATAGCGACAGAGGTATCCAGGCCACCTGAATACGCCAGGACAACGCGATCATTGCTCGACATGTGGGTTCCTTCCAATTGGTGGGTTCGTAGTGCCCAAACCGCTCGACGGTACGAGGCAGGGGCTAGTTTTCGGGGAGTGCGCCGGGTTCTGCGAGGGCCAGCAGTGAGCGTTCCACCTCAGCGGCTCCTTCTTCGCTGCGGCAGATGACGAGGATCGTATCGTCGCCGGCGATCGTTCCTGCGATCTCGTCACGCCTGACAGCATCGATAGATGAGGCGAGCAGATTGGCCGCTCCGACCTGCGTACGCAGGACCAGCTGGTTCCCCACCTTCACGGAGGTGACAAGGAGAAGCTGACACCAGCGCGCAAGACGAACGTTGGCTGCTTCAGCGTCGTGCGTCAGACCACCATCATGATCGGGCACCGTGTAGATAAGAGCGCCTGAAGCATCGCGAATCTTCGTCGCACGCAGGTCCATCAGGTCGCGAGACAGGGTCGTCTGGGTGACGTCAATCCCGCGCTGCGCCAAGCGGGCGCGCAGGCCCTCCTGGCTGCCGATGGACTCGGCGGCCAAAAGGTCTCGGATCATCTCGTGCCGGGCACTCTTCGTGCTCGGAAACGCAGGTGTTGCACTCATATGCATGATTATACACCCTCATGCATATAAATAAGCAAGCGGGTGAGGGAAGTCCCTCACCCGCTTGCCGTCAAGACTCTCAGGCACGCAGCTGGGCGGCAATCTCATCGGCCCACGCGTCGATAGCATCCCAATCACGGAAATCGCCCTCGACAACACCAGCCAGACGCGCGATCGAACGTTCACGCAGCGACAGCAGCGCCGGCTTGTAGCGCCCAGGGAACGTACGCAGCTCACGGCAATTAACGTGAGTGAGCAGCGGCCCAACACGGTTACCGTCCTGCTCAGAATGCTTGGGCACGCCGTTCATACCGACGGAGAAAGCCCAGACCTGCTTGTCACGCAGTTGATCCTTAAAGCGCTCCATAAATTCGTGTGCCTCGGGCATCCACTGAAGGATGTAGACGGCAGAGCCGACGACCACCGCATCGTAAGGATCGACCGTGGTCACATCAGCGGGTGCAAGACGATCAACGGTAAAATCCGCCGCCTCCAAACGCTTCGCAATGGCGTCGGCGACTTCGTCCGTCGCCCCGTGCTTTGATGCTGCAGTAACAAGGATGTGCATGTACCCATGGTAAAGCGAAGACCGGTCGAATCGGTGGGCACAACGCCCCAAATGAGTGGGGTGCCACACCGCCGATTCGACCGGTCGATCTCCAGGGTTAATTAGGCGCGCAGGGATGCACCCAATACCTTGGTAGCCTTCGCGACGACCTGCTCACGAACCTTCGACGATTCCTTCGCGGTCAGCGTGTGATCGGCTGCGCGCAGACGCAGCGCAAAGGCGAGGGAACGGTAGCCCTCCGGTACCTGGTCACCCTCGTAGATATCGAAGAGGGTCACGGACTCTGCAAGCTGGCCGGCGCCTTGACGCACGATCTGCTCGACGCGCGACGCAGGGATATCGGAGGGCACGACGAGAGCGATGTCTTCCTTGGCGAGCGGGAACGTCGAGACGCCCTTGACCTGGATAGGCTGATCACTCATCTGGGAGATGAGAGCATCCATATCGATCTCAAAGGCGCACGAACGCGGGGGAAGGCCGAACGCTCGGCATGCGGCGGGCGATAGTTCGCCCGCAAGAGCGACGTCCACGAGGTCGCGGCCCGCACGCACGAAGACGCGCGCAACACGTCCGGGATGGAACGGGGCAACCGCGGCCGGATCCGTTGCCGGAGCGGGCATCGGAGCACCCTTGTGCGCGGGCACCTGATCCATCCAAGCGCGGGTGACCTCGACGCGCACCCCGAGAGCGGAGGCCACACGACGCACGTATTCCAGGGCGTCCGCCCAATCAAAGGCACGGGCGTTCGCCAGGACGCCAGCCGGAACGGCCGAACCCGTCAAGACGCCACCGATGTGCCACGGCTGAGCCGGAATACCCGCCTCGAGCGCCGCGAGCACCTCGTCGGAGGGACGCTCATCAGCACTGGGTAGGTCAGCCGGAACGGTGCCGGCGGGACGAGCAACCTTGGCAACTTCGAAGATCGCGACGTCCGCATTGGAGCGCGAGACATTGCGACCGGCCACATCGAGGAGCGTGTCGAGGACCGTGGTACGCAGCCACGGCGAATCATCCGCCATGGGGTTACGCAGGCGCAGAGCCTCGCGGCGGGGATCATCCTCGGGAATACCCTGACGATCCCACGTATCGGACACGAACGGGTAGGACTCAACCTCGACCAGTCCCCCATCGGCCAGCGTGGACGCAGCCAGTCGACGCGCCTTCTGCGCGGTCGTCAGACCGTGGCCAGCGGGTGCCGTCGGCATGATCACGGGGATGTTGTCGTAGCCGTCAAGGCGTGCGACTTCCTCAACGAGGTCGGCCGGCAGAGTCAGGTCGGGACGCCACGAAGGGGCGGTCACGCTGAACACGCCGTCTTCCGGTCCCTCAACGGCGCAGCCCACCGTGCGCAGCAGCTCGGCGATACGCTCCGGGCTGTGCGCCACGCCGGTCAGGCGCTCGACCTCGCCGACGGGCAGCGCGATAACGACGGCCTCGGCGCGCTGATCGATATCCGTCACACCCTCATCGACTGTGCCACCGCCGTACTGGACCAGCAGCTCAACGGCGCGCTGCGCCGCGACGGCGGGCAGCGCCGGATCGGTGCCGCGCTCGAACCGCTTTGCGGCCTCGGAGTGCAGCTTGTGACGACGGGAGCTACGCGCGACAGACACGGCGTCAAAGTGCGCGGCTTCGAACAGGATGTCTGTCGTGTTCTCGCTGACCTCGGAGTAGGCACCACCCATGACACCTGCAATACCGATAATGCGCGAGCCCTCGCCCTCCGGCGAGTCGGTGATCAGCAGATCCTGCGGGTCGAGGTCACGCTTTTCCTCATCCAGGGTCACCAGCGTTTCGCCGGCGTGAGCACGGCGCACGACGATCGGGGCAGCAAGGTCACCCAGGTCGTAGGCGTGCATCGGCTGGCCAAGGTCCAGCATGACGTAGTTCGTGATGTCGACAGCCAAGGACAGCGAGCGCATGCCCGCAGCTTCAAGGCGCTCGACCATCCAGCGAGGCGTCGGAGCGTTAGGGTTGGTGCCACGAACGATGCGCGCAACGAAGCGGTCCACGCCGACGCGTCCACGGATCGGGGCGTCATCAGAGAAGACAACCGGGAAGCCATCGGAGTTCGCAGCCGGCGGCTCGGCCGCGATCACGCCAGGCAGACCCGGATCGCGGAACCAGGCACCCGTCGAGTGCGAGTACTCGCGGGCAATGCCACGCATTGAGAAGCAGTAACCACGGTCCGGGGTCACGTTAATCTCCAGGACCTCTTCACCCAGCCCCAGCCACGACACGATATCCGTGCCGACCTCGGGAATCTCGCGGTCCGGGAAATACTTCGGCAGCACGATGATGCCAGAGTGGTCCTCGCCCAGGCCAAGCTCACGAGCGGAGCAAATCATGCCGTCCGAGACGTGGCCGTAGGTCTTACGCGCTGCGATCTGGAAATCACCGGGCAGAATCGCGCCGGGAAGGGAGACAACGACGAGGTCGTCGACATCGAAGTTATGAGCGCCGCAGATAATACCGCGACTGGGCAGCTCCGACGGCTCCTTGCCGGTACCGGGGGCGTCATTGTACTGACCGACATCCACGCGGCAGTAGTTGACGACCTTACCGTTGGAGGCCGTCTCCTCCACGCGGGTCAGGACGCGACCGACGACGAGCGGTCCGGTCACGCGTGCGGGATGAATTTCTTCCTCTTCCAAGCCAACCTTCACAAGGGCGGCAGCGAGGGCGGCGGCGTCCGTTCCTTCGACAACGTCGACGTGATCGGCCAGCCAACTCAGCGGGACCATAGGCATGTCAGTTACCCCTTCCATTCACTCCGAACTGCTGGGAGAAGCGA
>USPB01000063.1 GCA_900556405.1 uncultured Actinomyces sp. | reverse complement strand
CGTCGGGGACCATGACGTAGCCGCTGCCCGCGATGCGCAGGCCGCCGGCGAGGCGGCGGGCCATGCGGCGCAGCGCCTCGAGCACGCGATACTCCAGGCCCGTGGGCAGGCCCTCGGGGAAGGCCTTGTCCCACTCGCCCATGACGCCGTTATTCTGCTGGCGGGCATGCGCCTGCGGGCAGCGCAGGACCCACGCGTTCGCGAGCGAGGCCGGGGTACCCAGCGCTGCGCGCGTCGGCTGGTCGAGCGCCCACGGCCCCTCCAGCTCAGCCTCGGAGGACAGGCGCAGGCGTCCCGGGGCGATCCAGCCGGCCTCGTCCCACATGGAAATCGCGAGCGCCTCCAGTTCGGCGGGATCGACCGCGTCGGAGACGAGGAAGAGATGATGGGCGCGTGCGTCCTCCAGATCGATGACGCCGGCGGGTTCGCTCACCTCAATGGCGGCGGCGATCGGGACGGCGGCCTCGGCGCTCGTGACCTCGCCGCCAGCAGCGATCTGGAAGGCCGCGTCCGTTGAGGTCATCGTCGCCAGCCCGACGTTCGTCTGGGTGAGCGGATTGTCCGTCGCGCTCATCGGCGTCGGATCCGCGAAGGAATGAGGGGTGGCCGCCATGCGTTCCTTGAGGGAACGCCTCACCGGCGAGGCCTGGGGGGCCTCGTCCCTGTTGGTGACCTGCTCGGCGCGCGGAGTCATGCCGGGCAGCGCGACGCCCTGAATGACACCCGTGCGCGTCTGGGAGGGCGCGACCGGGGGAATGCCGACCCCTGCCTCGTGGCGGCTGCTTCCCTGCGGGGCGGCGTGCGCCTGCGGGACACCCATGACGGGCGTCGGCGCGGGCGGCTCCGGCAGAGGCGGCACCTGAAGATCCGCGGGCTCGGGAGCGGGAGGCTCGGGCAGGTCGGCGGGATCCGGCGCAGGCGGATAGCTCATCTCGCGAGCCGCGCGCTCGGCACGCTCGGCGCGCATGCGTTCACGCCGGGACGGCAGCGGAGGGGGAAGGGCCGACATCGGGGCTTACCGTTCGATGCGCGTGCGCGTGAAGCGCTCGTGGGTGCGCGACGGCGTCGGGCCGCGCTGGCCCTGGTAGTGAGAGCCGAGGCCCTGGGAACCGTAGGGGTGCTCGGCCGGGGAGGACAGGTCGAAGAAGCACAGCTGCCCGATCTTCATACCGGGGTAGAGCAGGATCGGCATCGTCGCCGTGTTCGACAGCTCGAGGGTCACGTGACCGGAGAAACCGGGGTCGATGAAGCCCGCCGTCGAGTGGGTGAGCAGGCCGAGACGGCCCAGCGAGGACTTACCCTCCAGGCGCGCCGCAATGTCATCGCCCAGGGTGACGAGCTCGTAGGTGGCACCCAGGACGAACTCGCCGGGGTGCAGGACGAAAGGCTGGTCGGGGCCCACGTCCACCAGGTGAGTGAGGTCCGACTGATCCGCCGCAGGATCAATCACCGGGTAGCGGTGGTTATCGAAGAGGCGGAACAGGCGATCCAGGCGCACGTCAATGCTGGCCGGCTGAACCAAATCGCGGTCCAGCGGGTCGAGCTGGATACGCCCGGAGTCCAGGGAGGCTTTGATGTCGCGGTCACTGAGCAGCATGACACGATTGTCGCACACTCAGCGCCGCGACAACAGCCTCAGCGAATCACTGGAGGGGCTGACCCTGAGCGTCGTAGGCGTAGGAGCCGGAGTGGGCCAGGATCAAGACGAACTCGATGAGCGCCCAGATGGCGGCGATGGGCGCACCGATCATGGTGATCGTCAGAATCAGCTGGATGATGCCCTTAGAGGTGTAGCCCAGGTAGAAGTTGTGAATGCCCAGGGCACCCAGGAAGAACGCCAGGAGCAGAGCGACGATCCACTGCTTGGGGGCACCGACGACGGGCTGGCCGTACGCGGGCTGGCCGTACGCGGGCTGGGCGTAACCGGGCTGAGCGTAACCGGGCTGAGCGTATGCCTGCTGGCCCGCCGCGTAGGCGTTCTGGTCGTAGCCGGGCTGCGCACCGTAGCCGGGCTGCGCACCTTCCGGCGCACCGTAGGGCGCCTGGTTCGCGGCGGCCTCGGGGCCCGTCTGGGCGGAGGTAGCGTCGTAGGCGGTGCCGTAGGTGGTCGAGCCGGGCGTCGCCGTCGCCTCGTCGAAGGAGGGGGCCGAGGCCTGGGGGAAGGACGGCGCATCGGGCGCGGGGACGGCGTCGGGGGCCGCAGCAGTATCGGGGACGGCGTCAAATGCCGGAACCTCGGGGGCGGGAATCTCGCCGGCAGCGTCAACCGCGGGAGCGTCGGGAATCGAGAAGTCGGCCGAGGGGACCTCGGGGGCGGGAACCTTCGCGGGATCCTCAGGGGAGAAGGGAGTGGCCTGCGGGTCGGGCGTCGTCATGGGTGAGCCTTTCGGTTGTCGTGGGGGCCGCGAACGGCCGTACTGACATAGCCTAGCGTGCCCACGCCCTCGTGCGGGAGTCGCGTCCACCCCGAAACGCCCCTGATTCATCCCGGAGACCGCGAGCCAACGCTGCTAGTCGTCAGCTTGCACGCGATCGCTCTCACCCTCGCGAGCACGCTCCGCCAATGAAAAGACGTGGGGCCCGGCATCAAGCCGGGCCCCACGGGGGAGTCTGACGCGCGGATCACGCGCGGAGCGCAGGTGCTCAGACGGTGGGAACGCCGTTGGCGTCCTTCTCGTAGATCCACTTGCCCATGAAGGTCATGACGGCCACAGCGAGCAGAACGGCCCACCACACGTAGGTGAGCAGCGTGATGATGGTCGAGAGGAAGCCGAGATCCAGGACGCCCAGCACGCCAAGCACGAGAGAGATGACGATCTTGTAGATGCCGTACTGGGTGTAGCCGAGGTAGAAGTCACCGACGCCGAAGCCGCCGAGGAACAGGTTGAGCAGGCCAGCGACCGTGCGGGACTTGCCCTGGACGGGAGCGTTGTAACCAGGCTGCTGAGGAGCGGACATGTTGTCTCCTATGTGTTGATGACCCCTGGGATAGGGGAGTTTTTTGAAAACACGGTCAGACTACCGAAGCATTCATATTATGTACAACATCCTCCCCTTTTTATGTCACAGATCACAGGTTAATTTCTTTCGTTCGTCGCATTGCAACTTTCTTCCATAGACTGACTGGGTGTTCACAAATCCGACGGCCGAGGCCTCGCGATCGCTCCTGATCGACCTGCCCCAATGGTTCGCCGCACATCAACGAGACCTACCCATGCGCGCGCAGGACGTCTCCGACTGGGGGACCCTCGTCTTTGAAATCATGAGCCAGCAGACCCCCATCTCACGGGTCCAGCCAATCTGGCTTGAGTGGATGGAACGCTGGCCCGCCCCCGCCGATCTCGCCGCCGCATCCTCGGCAGACATCATCGTCGCCTGGGCAAACCTCGGATACCCCTCCCGCGCCCTGCGCCTCAAGGCCTGCGCGTCCGCGATCGTCGAGAAGCACGACGGCGAGGTCCCGCTCACCATGAAGGAACTCACCCTGCTGCCGGGCGTCGGCACCTACACCGCCAGCGCGCTCCTCGCGTTCCGACACGGAATCCGCGTGCCCGTCCTGGACACGAACGTCCGTCGCGTGCTGGTCAGATTTCTCGACGGCCGGGAGTTCCCACCCCACTCCACGCCCTCAAAAGCGGAAACGACACGCTCCGAAGCGCTCCTCCCCGAAAATGGGCGCGAGGCAGCCGACGTCAGTTTGTCGCTCATGGAATTCGGCGCCCTTGTGTGCACCCAGCTGAGCCCCTCGTGCGACGAGTGCGCGATCCACGCGAATTGCGCGTGGGCCGCCGCCGGATACCCCAAGGACGAGAAGCGCCCCACACCCCAGCCCTACGTCGGCACCGACCGCCAAGCGCGCGGTCGCATCATGAAAGCCCTGCGCACCGCGCACTTCGAAGGCAAGGAAGGGCTCACCAAACGCCGAGTTCTCGACGTCGCCCGCATCGACGGCGGCGACCGCTACCAGCCCTCACGCGTGTACCGCGCCCTCCTCAAAGACGGCATGATCGTCTACGACGAGGACACGAAGCGCGTCACGCTCCCCCGCTAACACTCTCAGCACGAGGCCGGGGCCGGTGACCCTTCACCCGAGGAACGCGGCCCCGGGAAGGCGCCACGGCCTCGTCGATCAGTCAGTAGCGGATCGCGTCGATCGGCTTGATGCGCACGGCCGCGAGCGCCGGGATGATCCCGCACAGGGCGCCGATGCTCGTGGAAATGGCGACGCCCGCGATGGCGGCACCGGCCGGGAAGGCCGGAGTGTCGCTAAGCGTGACGCCCAGGGCCTCGAGGGGCAGGAAGCGAACGACGACGACCGCGATACCCACGCCGATCACGCCGGCGACGAAGGTCGCGACGACGGACTCCATGAAGACGGCGAAGAAGACGCGCGCCGCGGAGGCGCCGACGGCCCGCCGGATGCCGATCTCGCGCACGCGCTGGCGCACGGTCACGATGGCGACGTTGAGCAGACCCAGGGCGCCCAGGAACACGATGATGCCGCCGATGACCATGATGACGTTGGAGATCGTGCCGAGCTGCTCCTCGCCGATGTCCTCGTGCTCGCCGCCGGAGACGGACACCCGCCAGCCCTCGCCGAGGATCGAGGCCAGGGCGCGCGGCAGGTTCTCGCGAGCCTGCTCGGCGTTCTCAGTGCCTACCCACGCGATCATGGCCTGGGAGGTCATCTGCGGGAAGGACACGCGCGCCGCGTCGTAGTGCGCGAACACGGTCGGCATTTCGTAGGAGCTCTTCGACTTGGTGACGCCGACGACGCGCATCGCCACGCCGTCGCTCGTGTGCAGGACGATCGGCACCTGGTCAATGGGGGCGCGCCCCAGCTGGTCCCAGAGGGACTGCGAGATGACGACGGGAATCAGGCGCTGGTCAGCATCGCTGCTCTCAACCCAGCGTCCCGCGAGCATGCGGGTGCGGTAGATGACCGCGTAGGAGGGGTCCACGCCCTGGAACGCGACGCCGTCGATCATGTCGCCGACCTTGGTCAGGGGGTAGCCGCGGAATTGTCCGCTGGCCCTGGCCTGGCGGGCTTCGACGATCTCACCGCCCCCGCTGGAAAAGCGCGACCAGTAGTGGATGTCCGTTTTTTCGGCCAGGGTGGCCATGGCCTCCCCGATCGTGTCTTTTTCGTCGGGGCGCGTCGCGGTCTGCTCGCCGCTCGGCGAGGCATCGGCTCCCGTCCCGGACACATCTTGGTACGGGCCGCTGCCCGTCGGCCCCTCCGGGGAGGCCGAGGAGCTTTCGGGGGTCAGGCGCAAGGTGACCGAGCGTCCCTCGTACAGCTCCGCCAACTCGCGCGAAGACTGCAGGAGCAGGTCGCCGAGCGCGATCACGATCGTCATGGCGGCCACGGCCGCGACCACGCCCACGAGGGAGAGAACGACGCGCGCCTTCTGCACCTTGACCTCGCCCCAGGCCTCGATCAGCGCACCCAGAATCTGGCTGACAGCGTTCACTGCTCCCCCTCCTGCGACATCGTCGGGTCCGAGGCCCGCTGATCCTCGTCGTTGGGCCCGGCCTCGTCGTCGGCGGGCGCCGGCGGAGGTTCGGGTATCGCGTTGCGCGCCCCGGCCTCGTCGCCCGAGTGCCCGGCCTCCGCGCGGTGCGTGAGCGCGGACGCGTCCCCGACCTCGTGCAGCGTGCCGTCGTAGAGCTCATAGGCACGCTGGGCCCGTGCGGCCACCGCCATGTCGTGCGTGATGACGATAAGCGCGGCGTTCGACTCGCGGGCGACCTCCTCGAGGAGGGCCATGACGACGCGGCCCGTGTCCGGATCGAGGGCGCCCGTCGGCTCGTCTGCGAGGATGACGCGCGGGCGGCGTACGAGGGCGCGCGCGATCGCGATGCGCTGCTGCTCGCCGCCGCTCATCTCGCCCGGGTAGGAGTCGGCGCGATCGGCCAGCCCTACGCGCTCCAGCATGTCGAGCGCGATCGAGCGCCTGCGCAACAGCTGCGGGCCCGGCGCATACAGGAGCGGAACCTCGACGTTCTCGGCGGCCGTGCGCGCCGAGAAAATGTTGAACTGCTGGAACACGAAGCCGAAATCTTCCCCGCGCATCCGCGCGCGGCGCCCCTCCCCCAGGCGCGTCGTGTCCACGCCGTCCAGCTCGTACGTGCCCGAGGTCGGGGTATCCAGCAGGCCGATGATGTTGAGCATCGTGGATTTGCCCGTGCCCGAGCGGCCCACGATGGAGACGTGCTCGCCCTGCACGACATCCAGGTTGACGCCGCGCAGAATGTGCAGATCCTCCCCGTCAGGCAGGGTCACCGTGCGGGTCACGTCCCGCAGGCACACGAGACTCATTGCGCGCCCGCCCCGCCGTTCGAGCCGCCCGCCCCGCCGTTCGAGCCGCCCGCGCCGCCAGCCCGACCGGAGTCCGCGCCGCCCAAGGGACCGTCCTGGTCGCCCTGATCGTCCTTGTTCGAGGTCGGGGTGAACTCGAGGATCTCCTCGCCCTCCGTCAGGCCCTCCTTCATCTCGACCATCTTGCCGTCAGTGATGCCCAGTGTGACGGCGCGCTTGTCAGGCTTCGTCGGGTCGGCGGTCGGCAGGTAGACGTAGCCGGACTGGTAGCGTCCCTCGACCGCGGAGATCGGCACCGCGAGGACGCCCGTCGCCGAGCCGGCCGTCATCTCGAGGGTCACCTGAAGGCCTGCGAACACCGTCTGGTCTGCTGGGATCGCGCAGCGGGCCTTCAGGTCCGTCGAGGACGAGGTGCCGGTATCGGACCCCGCGTTCGCCTTGGGATCCTGCTGCTTGCCGGTCGGACTCACGAGCTTGACACCCGAGCATTCGAAGGGCGCGGGACCGTTCTTAATGGTGACGGTCGCCGTCGAGGGCGCGTCCTGCAGGCGGTACATCTGGTCCGCGCTCAGGGAGGCGACCGCCGAGAAAGTCGCAGGGGCGACGGTCGCCACCGTGTCGCCAATCGCGAACTGCTGGCCGACGAGCACACTCGTCGACACCTTCCCATCACCGGGCGACACGACGGTCTCGTACTTGTACGTCGGGTCGGCGGTCTCGACGCTCACGTTGCCGTCCTCGTCGGTGACCTGACGGGTTTCGCCGGGGATTTCCTTGCGGATCTGGACGAGGGAATCGCCCTTGGACACCTTGTCGCCATCGTTGACGAAGGTGCGCACGACATTGCCGTCCAGGGTCGCACGGGCGACGACCGGCTCGTCCGCCTGGATCGTTCCCGTGACGCTCACGGTGTTCGTGATGTCGGCGCGGCCCACCTCGGTCGTCATCTGCCCGAAGCTGCCGCCCGGGTCCATACCATCGGTCCCCTCGTCCTCCTGGGCAGCAGGGAAGAACGCGAACTTCACCAAGGAGATAGCGATCACTACCCAGGCCAGAACCTTGACAACGTCGAGCACCTGCGCGGTGCGGGTCTTGTGTGCCACGTGCGTCTCCTTCGATGAACGGCGTTGCTCAATTGTAAGGTGCGCCTCATTCAAGCAGCAAGGTTTCCCGCTTCTTATCAGGGTTTTCTCAGGGGCGGTTCCACCGTTTGGGCGGCCGCTTCCATCCCCCTACGATGGGAACAAACCGACGAAAGGCTGCCATGATTCGCCGCGCCACGCCCGCAGACGCCGACGCGCTCTCCGACCTCTCACGCACCTGCTTCACGCAGACCTTCGGGCACCTCTACGACCCCTCCGACCTCGAGGCCTTCCTCGACGAGGCCTACTCCCCCACCGTCCTGCGCGCCGAGCTCAACGACCCCGAGCGCGCGACATGGCTCCTCTTCGAGGAATCTGCCGACAATGCAGCGTGTGGGATGCACACCCCCACCGACCACCCGGGCACGCCCGCCCCCGAGGCGCAGGCCCCGGCCTCGTCCGTCCCACAAGCCCCCATCGGCTACGTGACCGCGTGCCCGGCGCACCTGCCCCACCCCGACGTCGCGCCGGGCGACGGCGAGGTTCAGCGCCTCTACATCCTGCAGGGATACCAGGGTGGGGGCCGCGGGACTCTCCTGCTGAACACCGCGCTGGACTGGCTCGAGCGCGGCGGCCCGCGCACCCTCTGGATCGGCGTGTGGGGCGAAAACTACGGGGCGCAGCGCTTCTACGCGCGCCACGGCTTCGAGATCGTCGGCGACTACTCCTTCATGGTGGGCGACCACGCCGACCACGAACTCATCACGCGCCGCCTCCCGCGAGCGATCACTGCGTGAGTAGCGCGTGAGTGACGCGTGAGTGGCGCGCGAGTGGCGCACGCTCGACAGGCGAGTGACGCACGCTCGACAGGCGAGTGACGCACGTTTGACGCGCGAGTGGCGCGTGAGTGGCGCACGCGCCAACGCTCATAGACGAAAGGGCCCCGAGGCGTCATGCCTCGGGGCCGACGTTGCGTCGCTCAGGCCTGCTCGGACTCGGCGATCTTCTTGCGCACGTCATCCATGTCCAGGTTCTGGATCTGCGAAATCAGATCCTCGAGCGCGGACAGCGGCAGAGCGCCGGACTGGCGGAACACCGCGATACCGTCGCGGAACGCCATGAGGGTCGGGATCGACGTGATCTGCGCGGCCATCGCCAGCTGCTGCTGATCATCCGTGTCGATCTTGCCGAACACGATGTCCGGGTACTTCTCGGAAGCCTCTTCGAAGATGGGGCCAAACTGGCGGCACGGGCCGCACCAAGTCGCCCAGAAATCCACCAGCACGATGCCGCCGGCGGACACGGTCTGCTCGAAGTTCTCCTGCGTGAGAGTAACGGTAGCCATGATTCTCCTGTTGTCGCCGGCTAACCCGACGGTGGTCGAGGCGCAGGCTTGATGCCCACGCGTGAACTGTCTTATTCAACGGACGCGGCGCGCCCACTATTCCCCGGAAGGAAGATCCGCGGTCGTGACGTGGCGCACGTTCTCCTCCGAGGCGCCCAAGCCTCGCAAAATGAACGTCTCCACCAGCGTGAGCGCGGACTCGCGATGCTCCGGATCCTGCGGCAGACGCTGCCCCTGCAGCGTCGCGTGAATCAGGTGAACCGCGCCGAGCGTATTCTGCTGGGCGATCAGCCCACGCTCCATGGCCTCGTCGAGGATGCCGATGAGGACCTCACCCACAACACCCGCATGATCATGCAGGTGCGAGGCGCCCTGGCCGGACATGTGGCGGCGCAGGCCCATGCCAGCCTTCACGTGGTAGCGGCCGATCATCTGCAGATGCGAGCGAATGTAGATACGCAGGCGCATCAGGGGATCCGGCTCGGCTTCGAGGCGCTGAGTCAGCACACGCGCAAACTCTCCCGTGACCTCGCGCATGTAGGCGAGCAGGAGCACCTCCTTATCCGCGAAGTGGTTGTAAACCGCCGTGCGGCCAACACCCGCACGCTCCGCAATCTGGCTCATCGTGATCGACTCGAAGGACTGCTCGCCCATGAGCGACCCCAGGGCCTCGAACAGGCGCGCGCGAGTCAGCTCGCGATGAGAGGCAAGGGACTCCCCAATAATCTTCGGCATGCGCTTATTCTGACATCTTTCCCCTCAGTGTCGTCAAATTGTGGCTGCGCGCCGATTGCCCATCCTCAGCGAGCGCAGAGGGCGACAGCTTCGACGGCGTGGCGCAAATCAGCGCTGACCACCAGCCGCGCGACCACCTATCGCCGCTTTTCTTTCGCCGTCCGCCACGCCACGCACCGGACCGTCAGCGAGCGCAGCGGGCGACCACGGCCTCGACGATGGGGAAGTCAGCGACGATCCACGGCAGGTCACCCAGGTCCGCGAGGGGCACCCACCGGGCCTCGAGGTGCGACGCGCCCGCGCGCGGGGCGGGCGAGGCGGCCGCGACCTCGGCGAGCCACACGCCCATGACACGACCACCCAGGATCGGCCACCACTGGCCGCCCTCCGGGCACACGCGTTCACCCATGGTGAGGCGTGCGCCGAGCTCCTCGGCAATCTCACGCATGAGGGCTTCGACTGGATCCTCATTGTCCTCAACCTTGCCGCCGGGCAGCTCGAACTGGCCGCGCAGCTCCTGCGGGTAGGCGCGAGAGCAGGCGA